>NZ_MCTY01000021.1:0-14847 GCF_002873635.1 Shewanella sp. 10N.286.52.B9 | reverse complement strand
GGGATTATATTCGCTCTAATGAGCGAATATAATCCCCTATTTCTGGGTGACGGAAGTACAGCGCCATTTTTTCACAAATAACAATCAGACCACTTGACCATACTTTTGGATTTTGAGCATAAAGATGAGTAACTAACTCATGAGCTTTAATCGAGTACTCTTCAAACCCTTGAGAGTTTCGAGCTAAGTGATGAGCAATTGCGATATTATATAAAACGGCTGAATAGCGTCCAGCCCAGCGTCGAGGGTTGCTTTTATACATAAAACGCAGTAAAAACTCCAGCCTAACTAAACTATTAAACGTTCCAAGTTGACTGAGTGCTGACATACAAAGGTTACTAGCAATATGATTTTGCAAATCAAAATAGTCTTCATTCCAACCGCTACTAGTATAACGCCTTGCAAAGCGGATAATTTCGTCTGAAGACTTTATTATCTCCCGTTTTACACTTTTAACTTGGTTTGCATCTAAATTTCTGTCTGAATTTAACTCAAAATTGTTTAAGCACGCGTTACATGTTTTTAATAAAAATACCGTAAACTGCTCTAGGGGCTTATCTAAATCTAACTTCTTCTTTTCAAATTTGTCAGTAATTATTTTGACTTTTTCAGCAGAATTACCAAAGCCCAATAAAATACGATTTTTATAGTTTTCATCTGTAGATACCTCTTGTTTAGACTTTTCCTTAATCGCATTAAGCTCAGTCATATTCAAAATATCGTTTTCTGTCAGTGACCGCAACATTTTAGAGTATAGAAACATCCCAAATAAACTATGTTTGTAATTATATAACTTTGTATGCGATATCCGTTTAATAATTTCGAATGTTTCTTCAAGGATATCAAGATGCTCTGTAGATAAAGACTGACCCGCTTGGCGATTAAGATAGGATTTCAAGAGTTTTAATTCAGTAAATTCATTATCAGTATCTAAATTAGTCAACCCAATAATAATAGACTTAACTAATTCACTATCAAATGGAGCCCCCGTTAAAGCCGACAATTGCAAACTAAACAATGTGGCATCACTAAAATCTTCAAAATAATAACTAATGATCAGTAGTCTTTCTTCCATTATTGCATAAGAAGATAAAGTGAAATTGGCTTTGTCATTATCTTGTGCGTTTGAGTGAGTAAAGGCGTGTTGGTGAGTGTCATGAAGCAGCGAAAACACGTTTTCAATGGTTGCACTAACCTGCTCGCTCGATAATGCGTTTAACCGGTAAACCCCTTTTCTAACCTGAGTAAATAATGGGGTGATGGTAATATCTTCTTTTGCCTTACGTTGATAAAAGCGAGCATCTGAAATCAGGTTTAGGGCTTCGACAGCGAATAACGTGACCACTTGTGTGTCGGCCGTAATCTCTTGCTCAGTTAACACAGCAATGATTTTTTCAGCGATTAAAGCAGACGCGTTATCGTCACTAATTGCGTATGTTTGTTCAATTAACGCTTGCAGCGTCGTCTTATCCATTCCCTTAATTGTTATTTGCGCTTTTATCTTGATGCTGTCAGGAATGAGATTCAAGCTATCAGTCGCTTGCGCTTCTGATTCCCTATCATTCAATTTAATAGCATCAAATAATGCCAGCTTATAAGGCGAATATTGTTTGTTTTTTAAGGCTAACTTATAACTTGTGCTACTGTCTGAGTGGCGGGCAGTAAAGAGCATTTCTGTTGAAAAGTACGTCGCAAGCTGCGTAAGGATGAACTCTGAAGACAACTCGTCAATCCATTGTAAATCATCAACAAATAGTAAGATTGGGCTTTTTTCAGCTTCAGGGTCAATAAATCTTGAAACATTTTTAAGCTCTTTTATCGCCAACATTAGAATATCAAACTGTTCTTTTTTATCATCTGTATTGCTTTCATTTTTTAGCGCATCTGCACTTTGACTTTGGTGCGGATTAATTGTTGCTGCATTCCAAGCCGATGTTGCGCCGTCATGCATCGAACCAACACCAGACAAATTAGAAATGAATTTAACAGCCTTTTTAATACCTTTTATTGCTGCGACACGATTATTTTTTAACGCCTCATACTGGTTTTTATAAGAGCCTGTTGCGTCATTAATTTGGCCTAACTGCGCTTTAGCATTTCCCCATTCAATGCGTTTATCTTTTATCTTTCGATCAAAATAACCTAGCTGCTTTTTATATTCCTCAGTGAGCCGAACTAACTCCAATTGAATCGCATGTTGTAATGAGGCCAGCCCAGTAATTTCTGACGAGTGACCCGTTTGATTTAAGAGTGTTAATCGAATTTGGCTGCTCGCTAATGCATCTGAGTGAGTAAATAGCGTGTCTAAGTGTTTTTTAACCAGTGATGTTTTGCCCGTACCAGGTTCGCCTTTCACCAACGTCCATTGGTTTGTGACTTGTTGTGGTTCACTATCATGACAATCCTTAATGAACCTCTCATGCTCTGTTATTAATTGACACAACTCTGCGGCTCGGCCGACAAATGTCGTCGCTCGAATGGCGGGCGTTGGAATACTCGACCCTGGTTTTTCTAGCATGCCATACCGCTGCACCATATGACGTAAACGCGTTAAATTTTGCTCAGTCCCATTCTCAGGTAGCGCATCAAACGGTTGTTGCTCAGTATAATTAAACAGTACTGACACCCCAGGGTGCGTAATCGCGGTCTTGTAGTCCTCTGTTTTAATCATGCTTTGTTTTGCATCTTTAGCATGCGAGAAATATAAAGAAAGCAGAGAAATCGAAGCGGCATCCAAATTAAATGGATTATTGATAACAATTAACTTGGGCGCACCGTCACCTAACGCTATTAACAACTTAAGTAGAAATTGCATCGCCTGATGAGGTGTTTGTTCCTCACTCATTTGTGTTGCCAGTGCTTTTATTTCAACTTGTGCACTGTCGCTAATATAGAGCTTACGGCCAAGCGCATGTTTATCATTAGCCTTATCGGCTCCTTTAATTGCTACGCCCTCAATTTGATCGGCAATTTCTTCCGCAGGTTTTTCTACAATATACTCTGTAGCCTTCCCTGTAAGATAGTTATCACTTAAGCTATCTTTCAACCAGGTAAATGCCTCTTTCAACGTATCGGATATCTTGCTGTTTACGACATTCCCGAGTGCATCACCGATACCCTGCGCGGCAAAAAATATTGAAAACTTTAATGCACTATCGATGAGTAACTTGTTTCTTAACTCGTCACCGATTAAGTGATAAATTGCACTAAAAACCTGAGTATTTTTACCTGCTTCTGCATTAATGGTAATGACATTCGTTTTTGCGTTATTAGGTAATTCAGCGTTGTAGATATCATGATAAGCAGCGACTTCAGAAAACTCTGGCACATCTAGCTTAAGTTGGAGGATGTGTTTTTTTTGAACTTCTATCAATAATGGTGAGGTACTAGAATCTTTTAAATCACTAATATAATCTTTATGTAAAGTTGTCATATACGTCCTTGTCTTAATTTTTTACCTTGTGAAAGGCTGACTTTTTGTCTTAATAAATATCAAACGGTTTATTGCTAATAATGTTGTTCATCATTAGTGCCAAAAAGTATCTCGCCACTTTACAGCCCTTGTCATTAATAGTGTTCTGGGCGTTACATTAATAGATGACAATAATCGATAGGCACAGCTGTAATTTGATAGAATCAAGCTCAATGCTCACGCGCTGTGTCATATGGTATTTAACAAATGATTCAATCAATGTTTATTCAAAATTTCGTTTTCTTCAGTTTTGCTCATTATTAAACTTATTTCAGTAACATTAAATGAACTGCCGAGTTGCTAGCCGTTAAGAGTCTACAAATAAAAACTCATTGCAGTGCTCCATAACACCTTAGTTATTGCTGTAACGATTATACTTACACCAGAAGATAATAGAGATAATTAAGGAGGCAAAAAAACTAACTGGAATATATAAAAGCCATAGAATTACACCGATAAGTTGCCAGTTTTCGACAAAATGGTTCAGGCTAAATCCAGTTTTAGTAGTCAGGTGAAGTGTCAGGCCGAATTTAATGATAAAGACGGCCATAAAGTAAGCGATAACAAAGGTGAGTAAAGTCATTCCTAGCCTTTTCATCTTATTCCTTTAAGTTGTTTTATTGAGTCCATTCATACCTTCTAGAAAAAGGTTTATATCATCCAATGAACTATATTTATGGAGAAATATAAAACAAAGTCAACATTTAAATTGGACAGCCCCAGATCTTTTGGACTAATTTAACCTAAGTAGGGATCCCCCAAAAATCTAGGGAGATTTACATAATCATAACTTGGCCGTTTTTACATATTTAGCATTATTGGAGCAATATGACAGACTAAGGGATGAGTGGTAGCGATTAACTCTAGATAATGATATAGCGACGGCTAATGAGATTGCAGTGACTGATACACTCTGAGGTTACGCAATATATATGGAATGTTTTAACGAAATACTATCCATAAGGTTGTTGCAATAGAGTAAACCAGTAACCCGCAAGCAAGAGAGGTAAAAGGCTTTCGTCTTAACAGTTTTTTCAAATGGTAAGGCGCACTTTGGGAGTATTCCTGAACAGGTAAACCTTGCCGAAAAAAATGGATAGTCTGCCTAAATGATTCTGCATCGAGATAACGCTGCTGTGGTGCGTTTTCTAAGGCTTTATTGATTATCGAATTAAGCTCAGGATTTTTTAGTTTATTCACCGCATCGGTTATCGCAACCTTACCCGTGATCATATAGTGAAGTATGACTCCAAGTGAAAATACGTCTGATTGTGAGGTACAAACCTTCCCTGCCACCTGCTCAGGCGCGCTCCAGTGGCGTGTAAACGCCTGAACTGTTTGATGATAGCCATCGTTGCTATCACTGACTTCTTGTTTATATTTTTTTGCGAGTCCTAGGTCAATCAGTACTAAGTGTCCTTGATCATTTATAATGATATTTTGCGGCTTTAAGTCACCATGATAAAGATGTTGGCCATGTAGATAACTCACAGCTCGCAGTAATTGTTCAAACACATTCAGTTTTTGTTTTAGATTGAGTTTATTATTAGCTAGCCATACATCCAGCCCTTGACCGTCAATGAAATCCATGACGATACAGGCGCTGCCTAACACCTCTGACACCCCGTATATACTGCAAACATTAGGGTGGTCTAGTGTCATTAAAATAGAGGCTTCGTTGTGAAATATCTCCCTTTGCTGCTGGGAGTTAAACTTATTCGTACGTAGAATTTTAATAGCCGCTTTATGTACTCTTACACGCCCATTATCATGGTTCATTAAGCGTTGTTCGCCTTGAAAAACCAGCCCCATCCCACCAGACTCTGAAACTAACTGGGTAATAGTAAACCCCATGACTTCCTCACCAATCAATGCATCATAAGAAACAGAGGACTGATTAGAGAGTTGCTGCGATATTAACTGACTACTGGATAACGATATATCATCTATCGTCAGCATTTTTTCAAGCGCTAACACTTGTTTTGGGAATTTTTTCTTTAAGGGCAATAAGCGTTGTTGTTGATCTGTTTTACTTAAATTCGCCAACTCACTATATAGAGAAACAATATCTATCATTCAGTTAACTTTGCTCTAAGCCAAACCGTGGCAAATTTTAAGTCGTTATCGACTGTTCTTGGCGACAACCCCAGCATATCAGCCACCTGTTGATGTGACACCATGGCAAAGTTTTTAAGTTCAAACACGTCAGCTTGCCTTGGGTGGAATTGTTGAAGCAGCTCTAAAGCAGAAGATAATGAAAGGTTTTCGGTCCAATTAGGCAGTAACACCTCAGAGTCCATTAATTGTGAATGCAAGTATTCTTGTTTCGCTTTGTGTTGATTCACTAGTGATTGATGGGGCTTACCAAACAACAAATGCCACACTGATACGCGCACATAATCAAAAAAGTCTTGCCGGTTTTCAAAGGGCTGTTCATCGTTACGCCAGCGGTGTAATTTCACCACAGACTCATTGGCTAACTCAGTAATGGAGGCATCATGTAAAATGGTTTCATTAGGGCGGTGTTGAGAAAGGTATTTTTCAACAATTAACCGAATATCTTGATAAGCATAAGTAAGGAACTCTTTACTTTGATGCTTGTCTCTATTTTGCCAACCCACCAATAACTCAGTGGCATTGCTTAGCTCTCTTATTGACACAACAATCCCTTTGTTCAACATTCATCACAATTGAATTATCAACTACTTCAGCCTCAATTACTAGAAATTACAAAACATTAAGCTGACATTATTATAAATCATTGAGATTGATTATGGACAGTTCTTGCTTCAAGCTGAAGGTATCAATCCAATAACGGTTCCCATGACAAGTTACCCTGTCTACGGGGCTATGCCCATGTACTACATAGTCAACCTCATCAATCCCTGCGCAAGAGTGAGCATTCTGTAAAGGACGACTCCATAACACATGCCAAATATCATCATCTGACAAAGTACCATTTTGCAGTCTTTTCCAACTAGATGTGGAGGACGCATGGCTAATACCAATCGTTTTGCCATTAACATCAATAGTACGCGCTAATGGCATCGTAATATCAATTAAGGTTTTCCAGCGTATTAACAAATCAAAACGGTGCATATGCTGTGATAGCCACTCACCTTCTTTTTGTCTCAAAAAGTCCCAATAACCAGGGCTCTGAAAACCTAATAGAAACAGCTGTTCATGGTTTCCCATCACCGAAAAAAACCACTTCTTTGTGAGTAAATTAATACAATCAATACTCTCGTTACCTCTACTGATAAGATCTCCAGTACAAAAAAGGCGATCAGTTTGAAAGTTAAATTCCAGCGTAAATAATTGATCATAAAGCCGTTGTATTTGGCCATGTATATCGCCGACGATATAGTCTTTACCCACTAAATTTGCAGTATTAAAAATATGCTGCTTGCGAGGTTTTAGTTGCATATCATCTAAGCCTTAAAAAAATAGCCAGTCATAGACTGGCTACTTCAAAAATGACGAGCTACTTTTGAATTAATTGAGCCCACAATGCATGGTTAGTTTTGTAACCAGGTTTAATCGTTGCAATTACCACCAACACAAGGCTCGCTAAAAACAGATAAAAACCAACACCTGCATATTTCAATCCTTCCGCCGCCCCCCTCATAATGTCTTTTGTGCTTACACCTCCAAACATTTTTGCAGCTTGAAACATATCTGCTATTTGTTGATACACGGTGTAAGAAATCGACAGTAGCAGTAGTAATAATAGCCCACGTGAAATTGACTGTTTGACCCCAAACAAGTGGCTACACAAGGCTAAAATGGCAACAATAAATAACCAAACTGGAGTCATCTCACTCAGCGGTATACTGCTTCCCATCACCTTCATTACCGGGAAATAAGTGCTTAAAAGCATAAAAGCCAAACTAAATACCGCAAAAAAGTTCATCAATTTAATACTGGCAGGGTCTACTGCTAGCGCCCGTTCTTTAGTATTGGAAAGCGTTGATTTAGCTTGCTCAAATGTTTGCGATTGTTGTAAATTATGAGTTAACTGCTCAGCAGTATTTTTTACTTCGTTGACTAAATCTAAGTTTTTTTCTTTTAATGACATATATATTCCTTTTTGATCTCTTTTGCCAAACTACCAGCGTGATGACGTATTAAATCTTATAATTGCAGCGTGTTAGCCGCTAAAAGCTCTCTATCCAAGTTAATGCCATCTTTTTCAGCCAATTCGATGACGTAATCAAGCTCACACTGATTCACTATTTGATTTTGTGCGTCTGTCATTTCCATAGTCATACTTTTCACTCCCGCTTCTTTAAAGCAGGTATTTAGCATTTTCATTTTTGCCTCAACATTAAGCGAGTTGTTCCAATTCTGAATCCAAACCAGTTGATCTTCTTCTGAAGAACTGCCACAACCCACTAACACCATCGCACTTAACCCAAAAATCACGCTCGCTTTTATATTGTTTTTAAAATTCGATTTCATCACTTCTTCCTTTTCTTATGTATACATATTCAATCAATATGCGAATAGAGTCAGCTTAAAGGAATGTTCAAAATTGATGAGTGACGTAAAATAAAATTATTTACGCAAAAAGGTGAATTAAAAAGAGAACATAAATGGATCTACAAAGGAAACCGTTAATAGCCTAACACTGGGGGACATCACTTTCCTTATGTACTTAACTATCGTGGTCAAGTAAAACTGGCCACTATAGTTGACGAGCATTGGCTATGTATTTACTGTCACAGATTGTCCTTTGTAATATAAATAAACCTGTGCGGAATAAGCAATACTATTATCTTGGGTAAGTAATTAATTAAAGTAATATTAAATGTGATTTTTTGTTGACCAGTGAGGATGTTTGGATTAATTGAACTTAGAGTTTAGAGCTACTTAAACACATTCAAATCAATGCTAGGTACACGCTGCGCGCGTGATTTAAAGTTATACAAACAAACTTATGCTTTGCCTGTCAGAAAATGAAAAGCGACCTTATGGTCGTTTTTTTATTTCTAGCTAGTAAGACCCTACATTCTGTTGTTTTGGGTGAACAAGATAAGCAGAAATTCTATACCAAGATATCAAATGATTATTCTGGTTGAACTCCATGACTGTGGCCACTACAGTATGGCAAACGTAGTTAGCTACAGTCTACCCAGCTTTATGAGCTAGCACGAAATGGGGCAGAAATGAGCTACACACGACCCTATCACTTTCGAATAAACACACCCGGTCATCAAATGTTATATTCAAGTTGCTCAATGTATTTGAGTAATGTTCTAGCCTGAGCATCCTTGCCAAAGCGGCCGTAGGTGATGTTTGGGTTTGCGTGACCGACTAGTTCTTCACATGCTTTTGCTTGTTGCTTGTTGCTTGTTGCTTGTGGCTTTTGGCTTTTGGCTTTTGGCTTTTGGGGTTAAGGGGTACCCCTTGCCCGAGCTTGTATCCGACCTTTTTGGAACAAAAAGTGGGATACAAGCGTACCGGGTTACTATGTTGTCCCACTTTTTAAGTGGGCTAATCTTTTTCGCAGTCTAGACTGCGGTGACCAGCGTTTTTCGCACTCGCTGAGTGCTGTTTTACAAGCAATTGAGCCATGCCTCTAGCGCCTAGAGTTTCGAATTCTGCGCTATGGTATTAACAATCGCAAATACAGCCCTATAAACACTTCAAAACGACCACATACCGCTCTTGAGCTTATCTAGTTGCCAATAAATTAAAAATATTGCTTTCACTGAGAGCAAGAGCAAAAGAATTTCGAAAACAGTTACTCTCACTGAGAGCGAGTGCAAATAAATTTAAAAAACTTTTGCTCTCGCTGAGAGCAAGAGCAAACGAGTTTCAAAACTGGTTGCTCTCTGCTGTAGCGAAATATTGACAGTTGTTCGTACCTCACTCGTTATATTTACCGCTTTTTGTTGAAATGACATGTAGAAATAGTTTTTTTAACCAAATTCAGCCTTGCAGGTGAAATGCCCCAAGAAATCGGTCTTTCTCATTGCGATATTATTGTCTTTTTTGGCTCAAAGGGATCGATAAAAGGCTTGTGAGAAAGTCGAGATTTGACACTGCAGCGTCATCTCTCAGAGCGTTTTATAGGAATAATATCGCGTTAATACGACAGGAAATGAGTCCAAAATTCAGCGATATTTCTTCTTAACCTCATTGTCTGATATTGATTACCTATGTTTCGCGACCATTGCAGTCTTCATGGCATCCGTACTGCCACATTTGACACTATCATTGCCAGTTGTGACAGTAGCATTGCCATCACTGGCAGTAACACACCCTCACCTAACTATGGTGACACCATATAAGTCAAGAATTGATTGCAACAGGTTGTGACCGCTTGAAAGGTTTAATGAGCTGTGTATATGCCAAAAGTAGTCACAAGCACTTGAGGGCCCGTAATGCCGCCATTCACCAAAGGGAGGTAAATCTTCATGCTCGATCGCGTCAAGCTATCAGCTCCCTCGTAATGGCTGCAAGGTTAATACTCAACATCGAGACATGTGGTTTTACCAAGTTTTGGGAAATAATGAGTGTGTTGAATGCAAAAAGGCTTATAGGCACCCATGTGCGCTATAAGCCTCTTTTGAGAAATGGTTGATCTATTATGTTTTTACTTAAGCCTGTAGCCTGCCTTAAAGGCTGCTACAGGGTTGATTAAGGCCATATAGGTAATCATTAACGTCACATGCGTTTTAGTCGCATAGGTCCATTTAGCTTATGAGCTATGCTTTGCCTACAAGCCGCTATCAGACTTGTTTTCAGCCAGTTTTTGGTTTTTTCGTTTTAATGCCGATTCGAGAGCGTTGTCTTGAGTCTGTTTGGCAATATCTATCGAGATGTCTCGAATTAAAGGTGAAAGCTTGTCGTTAAATGCTTCCAAAACCATGTTGAAATAATATTTACCTTTGCTGCTGTCCGCAGTCTGGAAGCGCATATAGATTTTCGATATCATTTGCTCTAACGGCTGAAGAGCCTGCGCGGTTATCTCTTTTAGACGCGCTAATAACGCCTGTTTTTTGCTAATATCATCATCGAGCTCAATGACCTGCTTATGTTTGACCGCGGCTACTTGATTTAGCTTATTCACTTCAGCATATTTGTTTTTGACTTCAACATCTAATTGGTCACTCACAGACGCCTGCTCGTGAATAAGCTCCTGCCCTTTCTCAATGTCAGTACAGATATCGTCGCGTTTAACGAGCAATTGTTTGTACTCCTTGTGTAATCCAGATGTTTTTTGTTGCCAATCAAGATTTTGTTTTTGTATCTCACTGTTTTCAGTCTGCAATTTCGCGAGGGTTTGCTCGCCATTTGAGATGTTATAAGTTATCGACTGGTACTGCTTATTCAGCACGCTTATCTGTTGCTGTAGCCATTCTATTTTGCGCGTGTAGAAATTAAATGGGCGCTGATATTTTGGTAATTTAGCCTCTTTATTCATCGCTTTTCGCTTTGCAGACTGACGCTCAGATTCTGGTGAGAATTCAGCATTGAGGTCTTTTTCGTTAAACAGGTTTTCATTGATAAATTCATAAAACATCTGCTGCAGATAACTATAAACCTCACTGCTCTCGATATAATACAGTCGTCCAGACTCTGCGAGGCAATCTGCGCCATCACCGCGTTTTATCAAAAACTCATTGACACGTTTAATTTGAGACAAACGTAAATCATGCTCGCCTGTTAAACTGTTTTGACCAGAAATAAACACGTGAACATGACCGCCAGTGTTTTCCGTGGGTAGACGCTCATCATGGTGCAATGTCATGAGTTTAATGGGGTATTCAGGGAAGTAGGTTTGCAGGTATAACTTCATCGATTCCATCATGCTTCTATGACTAATCACATCCGCGCCAACGCCATGTTTGATAGGAATTTTAAAGAGTATCTCTTGGAAATTAGTCGAGTTTAGGGTCTTCGGTTTATCAATGAGCGCATTATGTGAATTGATATATTTGATAAGTTGTTTGAGTTTTTGATTTTTTGATTTTTTCTCGGCAGTTCAAACTGATTAAATTCAGCGCTAATCTCATTGACGTTGATAAAGACGGTGGACTCGATGCAGCTCGTCACTAATTTAGCAACGTGGTGAGGAAGTTTGTCATCTGCAATCCACGACTTCAATTTGGATTTTGCTTTCGATTTGGCTTTGCCTTTTTGCGCATAAGAAGCCGCACTCTGAGTGGTTTCACCCATGACATCAAATAAAATAGCTTCACGCTGTTCTGGCGAAATAGAATTAAGAGGAATAATACCATCTGGTGTATCTATCAGATTTGAATCCGATAGTGACTCATCCCATTCGACTTGAATTTCCTCTTTCGTGCGCAGGTATTTTTGCATTTTTCCTAAATGGGTTAACCCGGCGACACTGGGGCAAGTAAGACGCAGTGAATGTATCAGCGATGCCATGCCTGTGCGCCGACCTTTTTTGTTATAAGCAAAATTTATACATGAATAAAAGGCTCTAATAATACGCATTACGCCCCCTCCACATCAGTCTGTCCGAATAGCTGACCAATGCACTGCATTAGCAATTCAGGATGCTGATGTAGCAGGCTTTTTAACTGCTCAGAAGTTAGCGGAATATCATTGTCTGGTGAGGAAGGTGGCGATTGAATCTGTGTGTTTTGAGGGTTAAACCGACCAAATACGCTAGAAAACTGCTTTGATACCTGAGCGGCATTGTTAGGTGCATCTTGTGACATCCAGCGACCATAGTGAATATCTATCATCGCCGTCGAGGTATGCCCCATTTGCCTTGCAATCCACTCTTTTGATGTGCCTGCGGTTAATGCTTGGCTCGCAAACGTGTGGCGTAACTGCCCCGCTCCACGATGGCTGATACCTGCAGCTTTCAGTAATGGTGCAAAATAGGTTTTGTTGAATTGTTTGGCGTGAATAAACGGCTTGTGGGTTTTGCTATTGTAAAAAACAGGTGAAAGCCGTTCAATTTTTTTGGTTTTATTATCTGCTTGCAAGACCGTTAAGTTAACGGTTTTTTTATGACCGGTTATCAAGTGTTGCTGTTGTAATATCTCAACCGCTGAATCGCATAATTCAACTATTCGGACTGAACCAGCGGTCTTTGGGGTCTTATAAATGTTATCAACCAGCGCGATTTTTACATGCAGCTGCGCTTTGTCTACATCCACGACCTCCCAGGTTAACGCCAGCAACTCACAAATGCGCAGCCCAGTTAACACCCCAAGCTGAAACAGGTTTTTACCGCTTTCACACTCAACGGCCACCTGGTTCATCAAGCTTAACTCATTGAGCGTAAAAGGCTCAGGCTCACTGTGAATGACCTTGAGGTTACTAATACCCAACATAGGATTATGCGTAATCGCACCATCACGTTCTGCATAATTAAATACAGCACGCAAAATGATTAAGAACTCATTGATGGTTTTGTTCGCGTAATGTGTATCAAGCGTCTGGATGAGCTGCAGAACGTCACTGTGACTGACGGAGCAAATTGAACGATGACCAATCAACCTAGATAGTTTAGTGGCTTTACTGCGTTCAGAGCGCAATGTAGAAGGTGCTGCTTTGATTTTTCTAAATGCGAGGTATTTTTCTATAAATTGATTAACTGTTTGAGTCATTATCCCCAGGTCTGCAGCTTTGATTTAGCCTGCTTTATTCTTGGGAACAATAATACACTTCACAGTTATATAATCAACACCTATTTAATTGTAAGTGCATGATTTAAAATAAGTATATTGCCAAACTTTGATTTTGACAAGTTTATAGAAATCTTATCTGTGTCGTTAAAGTGAGTTAAGCCTAATGAAAAATATATCGCTACCTCATTAAGCCACCTTATGCTTTAAGTTTATTCAGTATCGATAGCTAATGCTTTCTCATCAGGCATTAAATCATGCACCGAGCACGATAAAACGCTGGCAATAATAAATACTTTTTCAAGGCTAATGCTCTTCTCTCCGCGCTCTACGATACCGATATAATTAAGGCTAAAGCCACACTGTTGAGACAGGTCTTTTTGAAGTAGTCCCTTTTCTTTTCTTTTTTCTGCTAGTTTTTTTCCAAACTCAGTCGCAATCTTTTTTTTCATTCTTATCTTGAAGACCATAACAAAACACACTATAGTGTGTTTTGTGATAATTATTCACTTAGCTAATATCAGTTTGCCGCTGCCTTATTAGCTAAACTCCCGCCCACTGGTGCTTGCATCAGTGGGTTAACTTACTCACAACTCGAATCTATCACCGATGAAACAAGCTGAATTTATTAGAATACTTAACAGATATTGTTCCGATATCTTTCAAACAGAACAGTTATTAAAAGCACTTAAGTGGGACTCTAACTCATCTGAGAGTGTCGCCGTTCTGCGAAAATGCATGCATAACCACTTATACCGATTAGAACAAAAACAGCTTATAAAGCGGCTTTCTCCAAAAGGCAGCCCTAATGGCCAATTTGAAAAGCTTTTCAGTCAAGAAAGCACAACTAAAGTGCTCACCAAAAGACCTGAAGGTACTTCAAATAAGCACATAAACAACACGAGTACGCTCACAAGTCACTATAATGCACTACAGAAACATATCAAGCAGTTAAAGCATCAATTCGATGCATTTAAATCGCTTAGTGATAAGTTTGAGTCATGTCGCGCAATCATTAATCCCAAGCTCAAGAAGTTAGATACCGAACTGTATAAAAAAAGCATTGAACTCAATGCGGTGAATGAGTTGATTAATGAAGTCAAAAAAAGGCAACTGATTTAGAAGTCATTATGTCGTTGAATTCTATTTTAGTGACCAATGATCACAGGCCACAGCATTGACTTGTCTAGCGACTTTTGGACAGAGAGTTCAAAAATAATTTTATGAGAATTGTCATAAACATTAATCAGGCACTATAGTTTTAGAACAATTAACAAGGAGTGTTAAGAGGCGGCATGGAGCATATAGACTTGGGTTTGATTTTGGCAAGTATTGGATTATTGTGTGTTTTGTTTTCCATATTGTATTATTTATCATCAAACGATTAGCCTAACAAACTTGTCAGAACTGAGTATTTAATAGAAAACCTAACACTAGGGTGTCATCAAACGAGCAACTTGTTCGCGTTTATGAGATTTTTTGAGTTAATAATATCAACAGTTAACACAAGCAAGGAAAAACGGCTTAACTGCCCTGGACATAAACGTGTCAGTAGTCCCTCTCTGACACGTACCTGGACAAAAATGCGTTAGAGCTTAAGCTCTGAAAATGATTATTGGATTAGCGAAGTATGCAAATCTACGATGCGGTAACGCCCATTTAAGGGGCTGATAATAGTTGGCTAAAATTAGCGACGAAGGAGCGCAAGCCAAGCGTTTTGCGTCCTTTTCATAATTGCCTTGTTGAACGAAGCCGCTG
>NZ_MCTY01000020.1:1683-1938 GCF_002873635.1 Shewanella sp. 10N.286.52.B9 | reverse complement strand
CATGGCTTTTTGCGTTGTTTACCAAAACCGTGACAACAAAACATTGTCCAAGTTAAGGCGCTTGTTGAACGAAGCCGCTGTGCGGCAGAAAAGATAAAAGCTCACCTTTATTCTCCCATCTTAAATACTTACTAGACCCTGCCTACCTTGGCAGTTATCTAGGAGTATCACTATGAACACTCACGAGCAACAACGCTTTGATTTTCTTTATGAACAACATCTTACCAACTTAACACTGCAAGGCAAGCGGCCTGC
>NZ_MCTY01000020.1:0-803 GCF_002873635.1 Shewanella sp. 10N.286.52.B9 | reverse complement strand
TCACATTCATGGAGCACCGTGAAACTCGACCGTAATGGGCTACAGTTTTCTATCGACATGTGCTTAATCAACACTGGGAGTGGCTTAATATTGTTAAGCCACCACAAGTCCAAAGACTGCCTGATATTCTTACCCCTGCTGAAGTTTCTATCGTCATTAGCCTTACCCATAAGCTGCGATATCAAGTGTGCTTTCTCGCCTTATACAGTATGGGATTGCGCCTCGGTGAGGCCATTTCACTGCAGGTTGGCGATATCGATTCACAGATGATGCAGGTGCACATTCGTAACGCTAAAGGCGGTAAGGACAGGTTAGTTCCGCTACCACAACGTACCTTATTAGCACTGCGATATTACTGGCAAACGCATCGCCACCCACGGCTGATTTTTCCAGGAAAAGATGGCAAACCTGATTCATTGATAGATAAAGGCGGCATTCAAAAAGCCTTAAAACGGGTTATCCGTGAGTGCAATATTCATAAGTCCATCAGCCCACATAACCTGCGTCACAGCTACGCCACTCATCTGTTAGAGCAAGGGTTAGATTTGCGCTCAGTGCAAACTTTGCTCGGTCACAACAGCCTTAATACCACCGCCCGTTATACCCGCCTCACCACTATCACTCGAAAAAACACTGCTCTGTCCGTTAACCAACTGACGGATAATTTGGTGCTTAAGTGGGAGTGTGATTTATGAGGTTCATTGCGCTTTTACGTGACCACCTTGACGCTTTTAATCAGGCTTATGATGGTCAAATTACATCATCCATGCGCCAAGCTATTTTCGCCATGCTCAGTTGTCGCA
>NZ_MCTY01000019.1:0-16938 GCF_002873635.1 Shewanella sp. 10N.286.52.B9 | reverse complement strand
GATAAACCTCATATCAAAGTTGCAAACAAGGTGTGAAAAGGTATACTTTGCATGCTTTTTTTCCCCAATAGATTTGTTAATAAATACATTAATAAATTAAGGGAAAATTAAGTATTAATGCGGAGATAAAAAATTGAGTAAGGTTTTAGCGCGTCGTGGCCTATGGTCAGCCTATCGGATAGTGTTGCTACAGGCGGCGATAGCTGGGGGAACTTCAATTTTCTTTTTCGCTCTGTGGGGAGCTCAGTACGGATTTTCTGCTTTAGCAGGAGGTCTCATTGCTGTACTCCCTAATTTTGTATTCGCAACCCTTGCTTTCTCTCATGCGGGAGCTAGAGCATCAAGAAAAGTCGTTTGGTCGTTTTTCTTGGGGGAAGCGGTAAAGTTGCTGCTAACCATAGTGTTATTTGCCTGTGCATTTGGCCTGTTAAATACGTCATTTATGCCGTTATTCATCAGCTATCTGTTGGCATTATTAATACCTTGGACGGCCCCTTTATACTTCAAGCAAAATTAAGTGAGATTAATCATGGCGACAACTGGTGAAGCATTAAATGCTTCCGAGTATATCCAGCATCACCTGACTAATGCGAAAATGTGTTCTGCCGATAGCGGAATCGCTTTTAACTATGCATGTCAAGATGCCGGGTTTTGGACTTGGCACATTGACTCACTTTTGTTTTCAGTAGGTCTTGGGGTTCTATTTTTGTGGGCTTTCTACAAAGTAGGACGAAAAGCAACAACTGGCGTTCCAGGCAAATTTCAATGTTTCGTTGAAATGTGCGTGGAAGGTGTTGATAAAATCGTTAAAGACTCATTCCATGGGCGTAACGCGGTTATCGCACCATTAGGTCTGACTATTTTTGTCTGGGTTTTCCTGATGAATTTAATGGACTTAATTCCGGTTGACTTTGTACCTGAAGCCGCAAACAGATTATTAGGTGTTCCTTACCTTAAAATTGTACCAACAACTGACTTAAACGTAACTCTTGGCTTAGCTTTGAGCGTGTTTGCGTTGATTGTTTTTTACAGTATTAAAGTTAAAGGATTTGGTGGTTTCACAAAAGAAATGACCTTACAACCTTTCAATCATTGGGCACTAATTCCAGTAAACTTAGTATTGGAAACAGTAACCTTGGTTGCGAAGCCGATTTCATTATCGCTTCGTCTGTTTGGTAACCTGTATGCAGGTGAGTTGATCTTTATTCTGATAGCACTGATGCCTTGGTGGGCTCAGTTTGCACTATCAGTGCCTTGGGCTATTTTCCATATTTTGGTTATTGTGCTGCAGGCGTTTATCTTCATGATGCTTACGATTGTATATCTAAGCATGGCACATGAAGAACATTAATTTATTTAAAATTAGTTATTTATCGGAGATAAAATGGAAACTGTAATTAGCTTTACAGCAATAGCTGTTGCGATCATGATTGGCTTAGCAGCGCTAGGTACTGGTATTGGTTTTGCTATCTTAGGTGGTAAATTCTTAGAAGCTTCAGCTCGTCAACCAGAACTAGCTCCAGCATTACAAACTAAGATGTTCATCGTAGCTGGTCTACTTGATGCGATCTCAATGATTGCAGTTGGTGTTGCATTATTCTTCGTATTCGCTAACCCGTTTGTGGGTCAATTAAGTGATGTTCTAGCTGGCTAATCGTCCCCCTTAGAAGGAGTTGTCGTTATGAGTATTAACGCTACCCTGCTAGGCCAAGCGATTTCTTTTGCACTCTTCGTGTGGTTTTGCATGAAGTTTGTATGGCCGCCATTGATGAACGCTATCGAAGAACGCCAGAAGAAAATTGCCGATGGGCTAGCTGATGCAGGACGTGCTGCAAAAGATCTAGAGTTGGCTCAAGCGAAAGCAAATGAGCAACTAAAAGAAGCGAAGGCGACTGCTAACGAAATTATTGAGCAAGCTAATAAGCGCAAAGCTCAAATAGTTGAAGAAGCAAAAATGGAAGCTGATACAGAGCGTGCGAAAATCATTGCTCAAGGTCAAGCTGAAATTGAAAACGAACGTAATCGCGTTAAAGATGACTTGCGTAAGCAAGTTGCTACTCTTGCCATCACTGGTGCAGAGAAGATTCTTCAACGTTCGATTGACCCAGAAGCTCACAGTGACATAGTTAATAAACTTGTTGCTGAAATTTAATTAAGGAAGCGGAGTTATGGCTGAAATAAGCACCATTGCTCGTCCTTATGCAAAGGCAGCTTTTGATTTCGCTGTTGAGCACAAAGCAATTGAAGCTTGGGCAGAAATGCTTAACTTCGCGGCATTGGTAAGTGAAAACGAATCAATTAAGCCGTTGCTAGGTGGCTCATTAGCGAGTGCCAAGCTTGCATCATTATTCATAGAAATATGTGGTGATCAAGTGAACGCGCAAGGTCAAAACCTTTTGAAGGTTATGGCCGAAAACGGTCGTTTAGAGATACTACCTACAGTATCGCTACTTTTTGCTGAATATCGCAATGAGTGGGCAAAAGAAGTTGAAGCCGATGTTGTTTCAGCGACTGAGCTAAGCTCTGAGCAACAAACGCAAATTAGTGTTTCTCTTGAGAAACGTCTCGCACGCAAAGTAAAGCTGAATTGTAGCGTAGATGCATCACTGATTGGTGGTGTAATTATTAAATCAGGCGACTTAGTCATTGACGGCTCTGTTAGCGGTAATTTATCGCGCTTGTCTGATAAGCTACAATCGTAATTGGGAGTTTGAGCATGCAACTGAATTCCACTGAAATCAGCGATCTGATTAAGCAGCGGATCGAGCAGTTCGACGTCGTTAGTGAAGCTCGCAACGAAGGTACAATCGTTGCAGTAAGTGACGGCATCATTCGCATTCATGGCCTAGCCGATGTAATGCAAGGTGAAATGATCGAACTGCCTGGTGGCCGTTTTGCAATCGCGTTGAACTTAGAACGTGATTCTGTCGGTGCCGTAGTAATGGGTCCTTATGCTAATTTAGCAGAAGGCGCAAAAGTTAAGACCACTGGTCGTATTCTTGAAGTACCAGTAGGTCGTGGTTTATTAGGCCGCGTTGTTAACACTCTTGGTGAGCCAATTGACGGAAAAGGACCTATCGACAACGATGGTTTCTCTCCTGTTGAAGTAATTGCTCCTGGTGTTATTGAACGTCAGTCAGTAGATCAACCTATCCAAACTGGTTATAAAGCCGTTGATTCAATGATCCCAATCGGTCGTGGACAACGTGAATTGATCATTGGTGACCGTCAGACTGGTAAAACAGCGATGGCTATTGATGCAATTATCAACCAGAAAGATTCAGGCATTAAATGTGTATACGTAGCAGTAGGGCAAAAAGCTTCTACAATCGCTAACGTGGTACGTAAGCTTGAAGAGCACGGTGCATTAGCTAACACTATCGTTGTAGTTGCAACAGCTTCTGAAGCTGCAGCATTACAATACTTAGCACCTTACTCAGGTTGTTCTATGGGTGAATACTTCCGTGACCGCGGTGAAGATTCTTTAATCGTATATGATGATCTATCTAAGCAAGCAGTTGCTTACCGTCAGATCTCGCTACTATTGAAGCGTCCACCAGGACGTGAAGCATACCCAGGTGATGTATTCTATCTACATTCTCGTTTATTAGAGCGTGCTTCACGTGTAAACGAGCACTATGTAGAAAAGTTCACTAACGGTGAAGTAAAAGGTCAAACCGGTTCTTTAACTGCGTTACCTATTATTGAAACCCAAGCTGGTGACGTATCTGCATTCGTACCGACCAACGTAATTTCTATTACAGATGGTCAGATCTTCCTTGAGACTGACTTGTTTAACTCAGGACTACGTCCTGCTGTTAACCCAGGTATTTCTGTTTCTCGTGTTGGTGGTGCGGCTCAGACTAAGATCATCAAGAAACTGTCTGGTGGTATTCGTACCGCGTTAGCACAGTATCGAGAGCTTGCTGCGTTCTCACAATTTGCATCTGACTTAGATGATGCAACTCGTGCTCAACTTGAGCATGGTGAGCGTGTTACCGAACTTATGAAGCAAAAGCAATATGCTCCAATGAGCGTTGCTGATCAAGCTATCTCAATCTTCTCTGCTGAAAAAGGCTACTTGAAGACTGTAGAATTAAGTAAAATCGGTAGCTTTGAAGCCGCTCTGCTTTCATATATGAACAGCGAACATGCTGAGCTTATTAAAACTATCAATGCAACTGGCAACTACAATGCAGACATTGAAAGTGAATTAAAAGCGGGCATGGACAAGTTCATTGAAACCCAAACCTGGTAATGAATAGAGGTGTCGTAAGACACCTCCGGTCCAGAATTGGAGAGTAAAGATGGCCAACGCTAAAGAGATTAAAACCAAGATCGCGAGTGTTAAAAACACTCAGAAGATCACTTCTGCTATGGAAATGGTTGCAGCCAGCAAAATGCGTAAAGCGCAGGAACGCATGGCTTCAAGTCGTCCATATGCAGAGCATATGCGTCAGGTGATCGGTCACGTTGCGCAAGGTACTCTTGAATATAAACATCCATATTTGGAAGTGAGAGATGCCAAGCGGGTTGGTTACATTGTTGTGTCAACCGACCGTGGCCTTTGTGGTGGTTTGAACGTTAACCTTTTCAAAAAGGTTGTGTCAGACGTGAAGAGCTGGAAAGACCAAGGGGCAGATGTTGAATTTTGTCCTATTGGTGCACGAAGTGTGCAGTTCTTCAAAAGCTTTGGTGGAGAAATCTCTGCCCATGCATCTGGTTTAGGCGATGCGCCTAAATTAGCCGATTTAATCGGTACCGTACGTGTGATGCTACAAGCTTACAACGAAGGTAAATTGGATCGTTTGTTTATTGTGTTCAACAAATTCGTTAACACAATGACTCAAACTCCTGTGATCGAGCAGCTGCTACCTTTGCCTAAGTCAGAAGAAGAAGTAGCTAAGTATCCTTGGGATTATATTTACGAGCCAGATCCAAAAGAAATTTTGGAAGTATTACTGACTCGTTATGTAGAGTCTCAAGTTTATCAAGGTGTTGTTGAGAATATTGCCTCTGAGCAAGCTGCCAGAATGGTAGCGATGAAGGCGGCAACAGACAACGCTGGCGAACTGATCAATGATCTGCAATTAGTCTACAACAAGGCACGACAAGCTGCGATTACGCAAGAATTGTCGGAAATTGTTGCAGGTGCTGCAGCGGTTTAGGTTAGGTAACGAAAACAAGTTTAGAGGATTAATCATGAGCACAGGTACTGTTGTCCAAGTAATTGGCGCGGTTGTGGACGTAGAGTTTCCACAAGATGCTGTACCTCAGGTATATGACGCTCTGAAGATCACAGGTGAAGGCGACTGTAATGGTTTGGTGCTGGAAGTTCAGCAACAACTAGGTGGTGGTGTTGTTCGTGCCATCGCTATGGGTTCTTCTGATGGTCTGCGTCGTGGTCTAGAGGTAGCAAACTCAGGTTCACCAATTTCTGTTCCGGTAGGGGTTGCAACCCTTGGCCGTATCATGAATGTATTGGGCGAGCCTATTGATGAATGTGGCGAAATTGGTGAAGAAGAGCGTTATGAAATTCACCGTGAAGCTCCTTCATATGAAGATCAATCAAGCTCAACTGAACTTTTAGAGACTGGTATCAAGGTTATTGACCTTGTATGTCCATTCGCTAAGGGTGGTAAAGTTGGTTTATTTGGTGGTGCTGGTGTTGGTAAAACCGTCAACATGATGGAATTAATCAACAACATCGCAAAAGCACACTCAGGTCTTTCTGTATTCGCTGGTGTTGGTGAGCGTACTCGTGAGGGTAACGACTTCTACTACGAAATGAAAGATTCTGGCGTACTCGACAAAGTAGCCATGGTTTATGGCCAAATGAACGAGCCTCCAGGTAACCGTTTACGTGTTGCATTGTCTGGTTTGACAATGGCTGAGAAATTCCGTGACGAAGGTCGTGACGTACTGTTATTTGTTGATAACATCTACCGTTATACCTTAGCCGGTACTGAAGTATCTGCACTGTTAGGTCGTATGCCTTCTGCAGTAGGTTACCAACCAACACTAGCTGAAGAAATGGGTGTTCTACAAGAACGTATTACTTCAACTAAGTCTGGTTCTATTACCTCTGTACAAGCGGTATATGTACCTGCGGATGACTTAACCGATCCGTCACCAGCAACAACCTTCGCTCACTTAGATGCGACTGTTGTACTGTCTCGTAACATTGCATCGCTAGGTATTTACCCTGCGGTTGACCCATTGGATTCGACTTCACGTCAATTAGATCCATTGGTAGTTGGTCAAGAGCATTATGATGTTGCGAACGGCGTTCAAACTGTACTTCAGCGCTACAAAGAGCTGAAAGATATTATTGCGATCCTAGGTATGGATGAATTATCTGATGAAGATAAAACAACTGTATTCCGTGCTCGTAAGATTGAAAAATATCTTTCACAGCCTTTCTTCGTTGCTGAAGTATTTACAGGTTCTCCAGGTAAATACGTTTCTCTTAAAGACACCATCCGTGGCTTTAAGGGTATCTTGAATGGTGAGTTCGATCACATTCCTGAGCAAGCGTTCTACATGGTTGGTTCAATCGACGAAGCTGTCGAGAAAGCTAACAAAGCAAAATAACTGAGCATTAGCTTAGTATTTTAGGAGAACTTGATGGCAGCCATGACAGTCCAACTTGATATAGTAAGTGCTGAAAACAGCATGTTCAGCGGTGAAGTAAGCTTCTTAGAAGTGAGCGGCACCGAGGGTGAGTTAGGCATTATGCCTAACCATGCTCCATTACTTACTAGAATCAAACCTGGCATGGCGCGCATGATCAAGCAAGATGGTAGTGAAGAAGTGATGTATCTTTCAGGTGGAATCCTGGAAGTACAACCTGCTTCAATCTCTGTTCTTGCTGACGTCGCTTTGCGTGCCGATGATATTGATGAGCAAGCTGCATTAGAAGCTAAGCAAAAGGCTGAAGCGAATATCGCTAATGCTGGTGCTGACTTTGATTATGAAGCTGCAACAATTGAATTAGCTAAATCATTAGCTCAACTTCGTGTTGTTGAAACCATCAAAAAGAACATTGCCAGATAAAGGTTATTGTTTTGAAAAGGCGACCCTAGGGTCGCCTTTTTTGTATCTAGAATTTGAATCAATTGCATCATAATAGTCGTGCTTATACGCCAATTTTTGACTAATAGTGTAATAATTTCCATGCTGATTTCCTGTCCCCCACAATCTAGGTTAAAATCAGCGTCAATAAACTGCATTAGCCAAAATTGAATACTTGTATAAAGGAATCCCGATGTCATTAAATGTTGTAATTTTAGCTGCTGGTAAAGGAACACGGATGCGTTCAGACTTGCCAAAGGTACTGCACCCTATTGCCCACAAAAGCATGGTGCAACATGTTATTGATACTGCAAACTCATTAGGCTCAAACGCTATTCAATTGGTTTATGGCTATGGCGCAGACAAGCTGCAAGCTTCTTTAGGTGAGCAAGCGGTTAATTGGGTATTGCAAGCTGAGCAATTAGGTACAGGCCACGCCGTCGCGCAAGCCAATCCAAACATTAACGATGATGACACTGTGCTGATTTTATATGGGGATGTGCCGTTAATTCAGCAGTCTACCTTAGGAAGTCTACTTGCTGCTCGCCCTGAAAATGGTTTAGCAATATTAACAGTTAATTTAGCTAACCCAAGCGGTTATGGCCGTATCGTGCGCGAAGGTGGCAAGGTTGTTGGTATTATTGAGCAAAAAGATGCTAATGCTGAGCAACTACTTATCAATGAAGTGAATACCGGCATTATGGCGGTACCTGGTAAGCAATTAAAAGCGTGGCTAGGGCGTCTTTCAAACAGTAATGCCCAAGGTGAGTATTACCTAACCGATATTATTGCTATGGCCCACGAAGATGGAGTGGCAATTGATACCGCGCAGCCACAATCAGCAGTGGAAGTTGAAGGCGCTAATAACCGCGTTCAGTTAGCGCAATTAGAACGTGCTTATCAAGCCCGTGAAGCTGAAGCGTTAATGCTGGCTGGCGCAAATTTACGTGATCCTAGCCGTATCGATATCCGCGGTGATGTGACCGTGGGTATGGACGTGATGATTGATGTTAATGTCATCTTTAATGGCAAAGTGACTTTAGGTAACAATGTCACTATTGGCGCAGGCGCGATATTAACTGACTGCGTTATCGCTGATAATGCTGAAATTAAGCCTTACTCAATCGTTGAAGGGGCAAAGCTTGGAGTTGCAGCCAGTGCTGGACCATTTGCTCGTTTACGTACAGGCGCTGAGCTAAAAGATAATGCCCATATTGGCAACTTTGTTGAAATGAAAAAGGCAGTGTTAGGTGAAGGCTCTAAAGCTGGCCATTTGGCTTATTTAGGCGATGCCAATATTGGCGCTGGGGTTAACATTGGTGCAGGTACTATTACCTGTAACTATGATGGTGCGAATAAATTCTTAACCACCATAGAAGATGGCGTATTTGTGGGGAGTGATACTCAATTAATTGCCCCAGTGACCATAGGTAAAAATGCCACTTTGGGTGCTGGTTCAACAATTGCTAAAGATGTCGCTGAAGGCGAGTTAGTTATTACTCGTGTTAAACAGCGCCATATCAGTGGTTGGGCAAGACCAGTTAAAAAAGCCAAATAGACTAAAAAACGATTGAATATCAAACGACAAGCATAGTTGCTTGTCGTTTTTTTTTACATAAAAAACACAAAGGTAAAGGCAATGTAAATAAACTTTAATAATAATCATTCTCATTTATAGTTGCGCCACATAAATACACAATTGCGAAACTTTAGAGGGTGAAGATGTTAACAAAGCTATCTTGTTTGTCACTTGCGGTAACGAGTGCAATTTTATCAATGTCTGTTATAGCAGAAGAGCAGAGCCATACCAATCAAGCCAGCTCTCCAGGTATCGAGCATATTGAAGTCACAGGTAGACAATTCAATGACTATAAAGTCGGTACGGCATCTGGCGCAATGCGCGGTGATATTAGCATTTTAGATACCCCTCAATCAGTTACCGTCATTCCTGATTTTATTACCGACGAGCAATTAGCCACGAATTTATCAGAAGTGCTAGTTAATGACTCCAGTGTGACTGGCGGCAGTGAAAAGTGGAATCGTCAGGTATTTAACCTTCGCGGTTTTGAGCTATCTTCAGGCTCAGGTTTCTTGATTAATGGTCAGCAGCAGTGGTCTCACTATGTACAGCCAATCGAAACATTACAGCAAGTTGAAGTGTTAAAAGGGCCTTCAAGCATGTTGTACGGTCAGTCAGGTCCCGGTGGACTGATTAATATGGTTACCAAAAAATCGACTTATGATTCAATGATCGATATCGGTTTTGACATTGATGAGCATGGTTCTACTCGTTTGCAACTTGATGCGGGTGGCAGTTTGAATGAAGCGCAAACGCTGCGCTATCGCACCGTGCTGGTGAAACAAGATACCCAGTATTGGCGAGAGTACCGCGATGACTCTAATCAAGAACGAGATCGTTGGTTAGGCTATTTAAATGTAGAGTTTGATGTCACTGATGATTTGTTGTTGTCGGTTAAATATGACCATACCCAAGACAAAACCGGAATCGATCGTGGTGGTTGGTTAGATGCTGATGGAGAACTTATTGGTGGACGTGACACGATTTGGGATATGCCTTGGGCATTTACCGATAACACCATTAGTAATTTAGGTGCTGAATTAACTTATCATTTAACTGATGATTGGAAAATTAAAGCTGGTTATAACGACCAACAATTTAACCGTCAGCGTTTAGATTCATCGCCAAGCCTATGTACTGCATGTGGTGATGATCCGCTAACAGATGGCTACTATATCAGTCCATTTGATCGTTATGATGATTGGCAGCATAAGACTGGCTTTGTTGATTTAACGGGTAATTTTCAAACTGGTAATTTAGGTCATCAATTGTTAATTGGCGCCAATATGCTTGATTATTATTACGGTCAGCTCAAAGAATCTGGCGACAAATATCAAGTTGTGATGCCTGGGCTGCCCATGCCTAACCCTCAACTTGATTATCGTAATGATGACACTAAATCTGAAAGTGAATACAAGCATTACGGCTTTTATATTCAAGATTTAATAACAATCAATGACTCATGGAAAGCGCTGGCTGGTATGCGTTATGACGAGCAAAAGAAAGAAGGTGCTGGTAACAATAGCTATGCAGTGTCACCTAAGTTTGGGCTTATTTACTCGCCAGTAGAAAGCGCAAGCATTTACCTTAATTATTCAAAAAGCTTCACACCACAAGGTATGGTTAACGATATTAATGATCTTAATGACCAAATGAACCTTGATCCTGAATACGGCGAACAGTATGAACTTGGTGCCAAGTGGGAGCTATTTGACGGCAGTTTATTGCTGACTGGCGCTGTATTTGATATCACAGTGAATAATGTCACAGTAAAAGAGCAGATTGAAAACTCTGAGCAAACCATTACCACTCAATCAGGTGAGCAGCGCCATCGAGGTTTTGAAATAGGTTCACAAGGCCAACTAAGCGATAAATGGTTTATGACCGGTTCAATGATGTATTTAGATGCAGAGTATATCCGCCCAGATCAAGATAGCTTGAATGGCAAAACCCCAGTAGATGCGCCTGAATTATCGGCGAATATCTGGACTCGTTACGAAATGACCCAAGACTTAGCCTTTAATTTCGGGGCAATATATGTTGGCGAACGTTTTGCTAATACCAGTAATGCCATTGTAAAAGACGACTATGTTCGTTTTGACTTAGGTGCTGCCTATTCAATGCCGGTAATGGGAAGCGATATTAGCGTACGCATGAATATCAAAAACCTATTTGATACCGACTATCTTGATGGTGGTTCAGAAACTGATGTCACCGTTGGAGAGGGACGGAACTTTAGCTTAGCATTTGAAGCAAAATTCTAAGTATTAATAAGGCATTAAGTAAATTACTGCCACAATTGTTACAGTGACACTGCTAGCTTACTTTAACTTTTGATTATCAATATCAAGCCCCTATATCAATGATAGGGGCTTTTTGTTGGGCTAAATTTGAAATAGCTAACTTTCAAAGGCTAGTAAAAAAGTTTCGTTTAGTTATAATATGTCTTTCGAACCGAAACTTAAGCTACTGAACATGAATAAAAGAAACACACAGCAGCGACGCCATAGCATTATTAGCCTGTTGAATAGCCAAGGTGAAGTCAGTGTTGATGAGTTATCCTTACGGTTCGAAACTTCTGAAGTCACCATTCGTAAAGACTTAGCCACTTTAGAAAAAACCGGACTGTTATTACGCCGCTATGGTGGCGCAGTTGCTATACCTGATGAAGTCACTCAGGCATTTAGCAGCAAAATAGCCCCTAATAAATTATCAATCGCCAAAGCTGCGGCTGAATTAATTAACGATCACAACCGCATTATCATTGATAGCGGCAGTACCACCTCAGGGTTAATTCAACAGCTCAATCATAAGCGCGGTTTGTTAGTGATGACGAACTCATTGCAACTGGCAAACGCCATCCATGAGTTAGAAAATGAGCCGACATTATTGATGACCGGCGGCACTTGGGATCCGCATTCAGAGTCGTTTCAAGGTCAAATAGCGGAACAAGTACTACGCTCATATAACTTTGACCAGCTATTTATTGGCGCAGATGGCATTGATTTAGCCCGTGGCACCACCACCTTTAACGAATTAACTGGCTTAAGCAAAGTGATGGCAGAGGTCTCAAGAGACGTTATCGTGATGCTTGAATCGGACAAGTTTGGCCGCCGGATCCCCAACCTCGAATTACCTTGGAGCAATATCAGTGTATTAGTCACTGATGACAAGCTACCAGCAGAGACTGTGGCCACAATTACAGAATATGGTGTGAGAGTCATTTTGGCTCCTCACAAAGAATAGTTTTTCATTTTTACTAAATTAAATAATTGGACATAAATTATGTGTGGAATCGTAGGCGCAGTAGCGCAAAGAGATGTGGCTGAAATTTTAGTAGAAGGCCTTAAGCGCCTTGAATACCGTGGTTATGACTCTGCAGGTGTTGCCATCATCAATAATGATCAACTTGGCCGTACTCGCCGCGTCGGTAAAGTACAAGAGTTATCAGATGCGTTAGCCGCAGCACCACTGGCTGGCGGCACAGGTATTGCGCACACCCGTTGGGCAACCCACGGTGAGCCAAGCGAGCGTAATGCTCATCCACATGTGTCTGAAGGCGATATTGCCGTAGTGCATAACGGTATTATTGAAAACCATAATAAACTGCGCGAAATGCTAAAAGGTTTGGGTTACAGCTTTGCATCAGATACTGACACCGAAGTGATTTGTCACCTTGTTCATCACGAGTTGAAAACACATGACACCCTAGTTGCCGCTGTGCAAACTGCTGTTAAACAACTAGAAGGTGCTTACGGAACTGTAGTTGTCGATCGCCGTGATAACTCTCGCATGGTTGTTGCCCGTAGTGGTAGCCCGTTAGTCGTGGGTTACGGTTTAGGTGAAAACTTTATCGCATCAGATCAGCTGGCTTTATTACCTGTTACCCGTTCATTTGCCTTTTTAGAAGAAGGTGATGTAGCCGAAGTGACTCGCCGTGAAGTGAATATTTTTGATGTTGATGGCAATGCAGTAGAGCGTGAAGTGAAAGAGTCAGAAGTCACCCACGATGCCGGTGATAAAGGTGAATACCGTCACTACATGCTTAAAGAAATCTACGAGCAGCCAACTGCCATCGCCCATACTTTAGAAGGCCGTATTGCTGGTGGTAAAGTATTAGATACTGCTTTTGGTGACAACGCAGCCGAGTTCTTAAAAGACATCAAACACGTACAAATCATTGCCTGTGGTACCAGTTACCATGCGGGTATGGCGGCGCGTTACTGGTTAGAAGACTGGGCAGGCGTATCCTGTAATGTTGAAATTGCCTCTGAGTTCCGTTATCGCAAATCGCACTTATTCCCTAACAGCTTGTTGGTGACGATTTCACAATCAGGTGAAACAGCTGATACTTTAGCGGCAATGCGTCTAGCAAAAGAAATGGGCTATAAAGCCACCTTAACCATCTGTAATGCACCTGGTTCATCATTAGTGCGTGAATCTGATATGGCTTACATGATGAAAGCCGGCGTTGAAATTGGTGTGGCTTCAACTAAAGCCTTTACCGTGCAATTGGCTGGTTTATTAATGCTAACCACAGCAATTGGTCGTCACAATGGCATGAGTGAAGAAATGCAAGCCGCTATCACCCAAAGCCTACAATCTATGCCTGCGAAAGTTGAGCAAGCCCTTGGTTTAGATGATGCCATTGCTGAGCTAGCCGAAGACTTTGCCGACAAGCACCATGCACTATTTTTAGGCCGAGGTGATCAATACCCAATCGCAATGGAAGGCGCACTAAAGCTGAAAGAAATTTCATACATTCATGCAGAAGCCTATGCCTCTGGTGAACTAAAGCACGGCCCATTAGCACTTATTGATGCTGACATGCCGGTTATTGTTGTCGCACCTAACAACGAGCTGCTTGAAAAGCTTAAATCAAACGTCGAAGAAGTGCGTGCTCGTGGTGGCTTAATGTATGTGTTTGCCGATAAAGATGCCGAGTTTGAGTCTGATGACACCATGAAGGTGATCCCAGTACCGCATTGTGATGAGTTTATGGCGCCGCTGATTTATACCATTCCACTACAGTTATTGTCATACCATGTGGCACTAATTAAAGGTACAGACGTGGATCAACCACGTAACCTAGCCAAATCGGTAACGGTTGAATAAATCGAGAGTTAATTACTAGCATTTTAAAAGCCTCAACATGCAGATGTTGGGGCTTTTTTGTTTATGGGAGTTTGAATATTAGCTGAAACTTATCATTCTAAGCTCAAAATAAAACTAGAATATATGGTATTTCGTATATACAATCTTTTATATAAGTTTTGAATGGGTATAAATATGAGTATTAACAAACAACGAGTGTTATTTCTGTGTACGGGCAATTCAGCCCGCTCGCAAATGGCTGAAGTGTTGTTAAAACATCGCGCGGGTGATCGCTTTGAGGTTTATAGCGCTGGTACTCAGCCTGAAGCAGTGGACCCTCGCGCTGTTGATGCCCTGAATCGTTTTGGCATTGATGCCGCTGATACAGCTCAGCTTGTTGCAAACTCTATCAATGACTTTAAAGCGCAGCAGTTTGATTACGTCATTACCCTGTGTAATCGGGCTACTGCGGAGTGCCGCAGTTATGAAGCTGCCGGTAAACAACTGGCTTGGGATTTTCCCGATCCTAAAGCGCGTTCAGGTTGTCAGCCTTTTTCCGCTACCCTGAATGAAATCAATGATCGCTTGTCGATGTTTCTTTTAGTGGAAGCAGAGCCTATTAGCTCTACATCTATTAACTCTAAATCTATTAGTTCTGAAACTGCCACCAGCACTGAGCTAGTAAAGCAGCTCGAACCTAGCGCTTTTTATAAATGCTTAACTGATGACATTCGCTTAAAAACCTTAATGTTGACCCACTATCATGGTGAGTTATGTGTCTGTGAGTTGATGCAGGCATTGGAAGAAGATAGTCAGCCCAAGGTATCGCGTAATCTGGCGGTGCTTAAAAAAGCCAACATTATCAGCGATAGGAAACACGGGCAGTGGGTGTTTTATCGGATTAATGCCGAGCTGCCTTTGTGGGTCAAATCTGTGATAGCACAAACCACTGAAAATAATATTCCATTGATTTCAGAAGACTTACAAAGATTGGCATTGATGCAATGTCGTCCGAATAAGGCCAGTTTTTGTAAGTAATGTTCACCTATTTCAAAATAACCTTAAAAGTAATTGATTAGTAATAGCAGAGGATTTTCACATGACGATTAAAATCGGAATTAACGGCTTTGGCCGTATGGGACGTTTAACAATGCGCGCCGCATTTGATTGGGATGAGATTGAAATCGTGCATATCAATGATCCCGCGGGCGATGCCGCAACACTAGCGCACCTGATGACCTTTGATTCAGTTCATGGCCGTTGGCATCATGAAGTAAGCCATACTGAAGTGAATGGCACTCAAGCCATGGTCATTAATGGCAAAACCATCCCATGTACTCAAAATGTGGCCACCCAAGATACTGACTGGTCACAGTGTGATGTAGTGGTTGAGGCGTCGGGTAAAATTAAAACCAAGGCATTGCTGCAAGCTTATTTAGATCAAGGCGTAAAACGTGTCGTTGTTACTGCGCCAGTTAAAGAAGATGGCGTATTGAATATTGTCATGGGCGTTAATGAAGGCCTTTATGATAAAGCTATTCATCCTATCGTTACCGCTGCATCTTGTACCACTAACTGTTTAGCACCTGTGGTTAAAGTTATTCATGAAAAAATTGGTATCAAACACGGGTCAATGACCACCATTCATGACATCACTAATACTCAAACCATTATTGATGCACCCCACAAAGATTTACGCCGCGCCCGTGCATGTGGTACTAGCTTAATCCCTACCACCACTGGTTCAGCAACAGCAATTACCCATATTTTCCCTGAGCTAAAAGGCAAGCTAAATGGCCATGCGATTCGAGTGCCACTCACCAACGCATCCCTAACCGATTGCGTGTTTGAAGTTGAGCGTAAAACCGATATTGCAGAGGTTAACCAAGTATTAAAGCAGGCAGCTGACAATGAGCTTAAAGATATTTTAGGGTATGAAGAGCGTCCGCTAGTCTCAATCGATTATAAAACCGATCCACGCTCAAGCATTATTGATGCCTTATCCACCATGGTGGTTAATGACACTCAAGTGAAACTGTATGTTTGGTATGACAATGAGTGGGGCTATGCAAATCGCACCGCTGAGTTAGTCCGTATGGTTGGTTTGGCTGACAAGTACTAGATAAAGGTTATGAGCTAATGGGACTTTTATCGTTAAGCAACTTATCACCACAGATTAAGCAGTACTTGGTGATAACCGGCAATTATTGGGCGTTTACCTTAACCGATGGTGCGCTGCGGATGCTGGTGGTGCTGTACTTTCATCACTTAGGCTATAGCCCGCTCAATATTGCCATGCTGTTTTTGTTTTATGAAATCTTTGGCGTGGTGACTAACTTGGTGGGCGGCTGGCTTGGGGCGCGTTTGGGGCTCAATAAAACCATGAATATTGGTTTGGGGCTGCAAATTATCGCTTTAGCCATGTTAGCAGTGCCGGCTGACATGCTGACTATTGGTTATGTCATGCTAGCGCAGGCACTGTCAGGTATTGCCAAAGACTTAAATAAAATGAGTGCTAAAAGCGCCATTAAACTCTTGGTACCTGCGGGGGCTGAGGGCAAATTATATCAATGGGTCGCAATTCTTACCGGCTCTAAAAATGCCTTAAAAGGGGTGGGCTTCTTCTTAGGCGGCTTATTACTCACGTTACTTGAGTTCAGGGGCGCGATTATCTTAATGGCGTCATTGTTGACGCTAGTATGGTTATTTAGCCTGATCACTCTTAAACAGGATTTAGGTAAAGCCAAGAGTAAGCCTAAGTTTAAAGAGGTATTTTCAAAAAGCCGTTCAATTAATATTTTATCGGCGGCGCGAATGTTTTTATTCGGCGCCAGAGATGTGTGGTTTGTGGTGGCCTTGCCAGTATTTTTGGCGGTGACCTTTGATTGGGATCACTGGTGGGTGGGCGGCTTTATGGCAAGTTGGGTTATTGGTTACGGCATTGTGCAATCTTTTGCACCTTACATTACTGGTAAAAAGCATGGCCAAGTGCCCACAGGGCGCGCAGCAGTATTATGGGCCAGCTATTTAACCCTAATACCAGCAGCTATCGCACTGGCGTTACACATGGATTTTTATGTGCAAAGCAGCATTATCATTGGTTTATTGGTGTTTGGCGCTGTGTTTGCGGTGAACTCATCACTGCATAGCTATTTAATCGTGAGCTATGCAGACAGTGATGAAGTGTCCCT
>NZ_MCTY01000018.1:0-7154 GCF_002873635.1 Shewanella sp. 10N.286.52.B9 | reverse complement strand
CGCCAGCGGTTGAAGTTAAACCTGAAACAGCTAAAGTTGAAGTTAAAACGGTTGCATCTGCACCTATGACTAAGCCTGTTGCAATACAACGTAAAGCCGCAGTCGCACCAACAACTGTCGCACCAACCGAAGTTAAAGCTGAACCAGCTGTTAAAAAAGCACCTGTCGCTAGCCGCTTCGGCTCTATGGTCATGTCAGATACGACTAAGCCAGTAACAGAGGTTCGTACTCAGCAAGCTGTGCCAAAAGGCCGCGAGTATCAAGCTTCGCAAACTGAAGCCAATAGCGTTAAGTCAAAAGTGGCTAATAGTGCTTCAGCAGATATGTCTAAAGCATAACTGTTAGCATTCACCTTTGATGGTAATAAAAACCACGCTTCTTAGCGTGGTTTTTTTATGCTTAACTTTTACTAAAAACTTAGAGACTGTTCAAACTACCAGCCCTTATCAAGCCTTGATATTAATCCTGATTATAAAACCTCAGCTGTGATCTAGTTTTTCTGTTACTAACGAAAATATCAAGCTTAGCTTATCCTCTTAAAAATTCTCTCTAAAACCCTAACGATACGAATTAGCACAAATTAAGTTTAATTTCAGGTTTAGAAGGTTTGTCATTTTTGTTAACATGCTCACACTTTTATTATCAAACACATCAATAGATTTCAGAGGTTAAATGTTCGATCTACTACGTCATAAAACCAGTAGCGGCAAAGCAGATATATTATCTGGTTTAACCGTTGCACTCGCGCTTATTCCTGAAGCCGTTGCTTTTGCTTTTGTCGCACAAGTTGAGCCTATGGTAGGACTTTACGCAGCCTTCATCATGGGGCTAATTACTGCTGTTATTGGTGGCCGTCCTGGGATGATTTCTGGCGCTACCGGCGCGATGGCTGTTGTTATGGTATCACTGGTGGTTGAACATGGTGTTCAATACCTATTTGCCGCAGTAGTACTGGCAGGGATAATACAAATTTCTGCCGGTATTTTTAAACTGGGTAAATTTATCCGTATTGTTCCTTATCCTGTGATGATAGGTTTTGTGAATGGCTTAGCCATTGTGATTTTCCTTGCACAATTAGGCCAATTTAAAGTAAAAGATGCTGCTGGCAACATGGTATGGCTTGCACAAGAGCCCCTAATGATTATGTTAGCTTTAGTGGCACTAACTATGGCGATCATTCACTTCTTACCCAAAATAACCACTGCTATCCCTTCTTCATTGGTGGCTATTTTAACGGTAACGGCATTGGTTGTAGGCTTAGATTTAGATACTCGCAATGTACTCGATTTCTTAAAAACCATGAGCGGCGATGAACAAGCAACAATTGCTGGTAGCCTGCCAAGCTTTGCTATCCCAAGTGTCCCATTCACGCTAGAAACGCTTTATATCATTCTGCCTTATGCCTGTATTCTTGCTGCTGTAGGCTTGATTGAATCATTGCTGACGCTAACCGTTATTGATGAAATGACTAACAGCCGTGGTAAAGGTAACAAAGAATGTGTTGGTCAAGGTGTTGGTAATATTACCAGTGGCTTTTTCGGCGCTATGGGTGGCTGTGCGATGATTGGACAATCGATGATTAACATCAACTCTGGCGGTCGTGGACGATTATCAGGGATCACTGCAGCACTCGCTTTATTGGCATTTATCTTATTTGGTGCAGCCTTTATTGAAATAATTCCGTTAGCTGCATTAGTTGGGGTTATGTTCATTGTCGTTTTAGGTACCTTTGAATGGGCCAGTTTCAAAGTCATGGGCAAAGTGCCTAAGCATGATGCGTTTGTCATTGTGTTAGTAACAACGGTAACCGTGTTCACAGATTTAGCCTTCGCAGTATTTGTCGGCGTTATTGTGTCTGCATTAGTCTTTGCTTGGGAGCATGCCAAACATATTAATGTTGAAACCAATATTGATGCCAACGGTTGGAAAGTTTACAAATTAAATGGACCGTTATTTTTTGGTTCGGTATCTAATTTCTTAGAGCTGTTTGACGCAGAGAATGATCCTGAAGACATTATCGTAGACTTCCAAAACTCACGGGTTGCAGATCATTCTGCCCTCGATGCAATTGACACCTTAGCAGAGCGTTATCTTGCTGCCGGTAAGAAGTTACACTTGCGCCATTTGAGCGGTGATTGTAAAGATTTACTCCATAAAGCTAGAGCGTTAGTCGAGGTCAATGTGATTGAAGATCCCCATTACAAAGTGGCTGACGACGCATTAGACTCTTAATCGTTAGGTTTACACATTAAAAAAGGCGAACTCAGTTCGCCTTTTTTGTTGCCGATGTAAACTAACCTTAGCTAGTCATTATTTATCAGTGTCCTTTAACAACTGCTCAAATCGTTTCATCGCCATTTCAAATTTTGGTTTAATAATTAACTCACAATATGGCTGCTCAGCATTATTAGCATAATAATTTTCGTGAACACTTTCTGCAGGATAAAAAGCTTCGAACATGGCAACTTCGGTCACTATAGGTTTAGGCCAAATGGCTTGCTGAATTAGTTTACTAATAGCGATGGTCGCTTGATCAACCTGCTCTGTTGAATGAGTAAAAATAACTGAACGGTATTGCGGACCTTTATCATTACCCTGCTGATTTAAGGTGGTGGGATTGTGAATGGCAAAGAAAACCGCCAGTAAGCTTTGGTAACTAATGATACTAGGATCAAATTCCACCAATATAACTTCAGCATGTCCAGTATCACCAGAACATACCGCCATATAATTTGCATCGCTACCACTACCGCCACTGTAGCCTGGCGTTACCTCAATCACTCCCTTTAACTCATTAAATACCGCTTCAATGCACCAAAAACAGCCCGCGCCAAAAGTAGCAAACTGATTACTATTTACTTTTTGTAATTCATCTGCCGTTTGAAATATCATCGAAACAGAATTGACACAGTGACGGATATTTTTAGCGGTTAACATTTCGCCTTCAAATATATGCCCTAGGTGGCCGTCACATTTTCGGCAGGTGATTTCGATTCGATGGCCATCTTCATCGGGAGTTCGGTCAATTGCTCCCGGTATTTCATCATCAAAAGCAGGCCAACCACAATGAGCATTAAATTTATGCTCACTTTTATACAGAGGCGCTAAGCACTTTTTGCATAAATACACCCCTGGGGCATCATGTTTGACGTATTCGCCACTAAAAGGTTGCTCAGTTCCTTTTTGTTCAATCACATACTTTTCGAATTCCGTTAACTGCTTCATGAGTTCCATCTCTACTTCTGTTTTGATTAGGTTTACTGTACTGCAAGTATTACAACTATGGCAGTATGCACAATAAAGAGCACTATTTCGACTGACCAAGACATATTTCGCATCAAAAAATTGCGACAAAGTGTGACCAAGGTTAGAATCGCGCTGGGTCAAATAAAAACAATAGAAGAAAAATATGAAACTAGAAACAATTGATTACCGCGCAAAAGATTGTCCACAACAGTTTGTCGCTTCATTAAGAGAAACCGGGTTTGGCGTTCTTTCTAACCACCCAGTCAGTCAAGAACTGGTCGAAAAAATTTATCAAGAGTGGTATGCCTTTTTTCAATCTGAACAAAAAAATGATTATCTATTTAAACCAGAAACCCAAGATGGATTTTTCCCTGCTTCAATTTCAGAAACCGCTAAAGGCCATAGCGTAAAAGATATCAAAGAATATTTTCACGTTTATCCTTGGGGCCGTATTCCTGAATCGTTAAAACAAAATATCTTAGCCTATTATGCACATGCCAACGCGCTAGCAGCAGAGTTACTCGGCTGGATTGAAGAGTACGCACCTAAGGATATTGCTGACAAATTCTCAATGCCATTACCACAAATGATTGAAAATAGTCAGAAGACATTATTAAGAGTACTGCACTACCCGCCAATGCTTGGCGATGAAGAGTTAGGCGCTATCAGATCTGCTGCACATGAGGACATAAACCTTATTACTGTACTACCTGCTGCCAATGAGCCAGGACTACAAGTTAAAACCAAAGAAGGTAACTGGGTTGATGTACCCAGTGACTTTGGTAATATCATTATCAATATCGGTGATATGCTACAAGAGGCATCAGCAGGTTACTACCCTTCAACGTCACATCGGGTGATTAACCCTCAAGGCAGTGATAAAACTAAATCAAGAATTTCATTACCACTATTCTTACACCCAAATCCAGAAGTAGTATTGTCAGAGCGTCACACCGCTGACAGCTACTTAATGGAAAGACTGCGTGAGCTTGGGGTTATTTAACCCTACTGCTTATTTAGTGACATCGTTAATGATATTAAAGCGCCAATAGGCGCTTTTTTTTATCATTTTTACTCATAACAAGGTAGAATATGCCCCCTTTGTTAGTAGTAGATTTATAAAAGGCAAAATCATGGCAATTCAATGGTATCCAGGTCACATGCATAAAGCTCGTAAAGAGATTGAAGAGGCAATGCCTCAAGTCGATCTTGTTATTGAGGTGCTTGATGCCCGTATTCCTTACAGTAGTGAAAACCCAATGGTTTCTAAGCTAAGGGGCGATAAGCCATGTATCAAACTACTGAACAAGTCTGACTTAGCAGATCCAAAAGTCACGGCGCGTTGGATTGAGTACCTTGAGCAGGAACAAGGCGTAAAAGCCACTGCTATCACCACACTACAACCTGGTCAGGTCAAAAACATTCCTGATATCTGCCGCAAACTGGTACCTGCCAGAGACAAAATCGAAAAAGATATTCGTACCATGATCATGGGGATCCCTAACGTTGGTAAATCTACCATCATTAATACACTTGCAGGTAGAACCATTGCTAAAACCGGTAATGAGCCAGCTGTAACTAAACGTCAACAACGAATTAATTTACGAAATGGCATCGTACTATCAGATACGCCGGGTATTTTATGGCCTAAAGTAGATAACGAAGCCAGTAGCTACCGCCTTGCTGTTACTGGTGCAATTAAAGACACCGCAATGGAATATGAAGACGTTGCCATGTTTGCTGCTGAATATTTCTTAAAAGCTTACCCACAAGAAATTTGTGAGCGTTATAAGCTTAAATCATTGCCAGAAACCGACATTGAATTACTTGAAGAAATTGGCCGTAAGCGCGGAGCACTAAGACCTGGTGGCCGTATCGATTTACATAAAGCATCAGAATTACTGTTACATGAATTCCGCTCTGGCAAAACAGGGCTACTTACCCTTGAAACCCCTGAAATGGCCGAAATCGAGAAAGAAGAAGTCGCTAGAGTGTTGGCTGAAAAAGAAGCTATTAAGCAGCAGAAATTAGAGCAAGAAAATCTGAAACGATCAGGTAAACGTCACCAAGGCGAATAAGCCTTTAACAAAAACATCCAGCTTATCTGCAATGTGTTTGATAAACGACATATTTAAAATAAAGGCTTAGCAGCAATGCTAAGCCTTTATTGTTTTTACCCGTTAAAGAGCGAATATGTATAGATAATATTAACGGTTTTTCGCTATCTGCTTTGCTAAATTATCAAGGCTAGACTCCAGTAAGTCCAAAACCGTTTCAAAACCATTAGCGCCGCCATAGTAAGGGTCAGGAACTTCCTTGGCATGATTCACTTGCTCAAGGGAAAACTTATCCATACTCAGTTCATCAAAATCAGCTATATCGTCACTCATATAACTAAGCATTAATTTAAGCTTATGTTGATGTTCTTGCGGGCATATTGCCTGCAAGTCCTTTAAGTTAAAATTATCTGCAGCCAGTATTAAATCAAATTTTTCAAAATCAGCCTGAGCGATTTGCCTTGCATACATGCCTGAAAAGTCTAACCCTCTGGCATTGCCCGCTTTAATCGCGCGCGGATCGGGCGCATTACCTTGGTGGTAAGCTAAGGTGCCAGCAGAGGCAATCTCGATGACTAAGCCATATTCAGCCGCTTTACTACGAAACACAGCTTCAGCGCTAGGTGAGCGGCAGATGTTACCTAGGCATACGAATAGTACCGAGTTAATTCCTTTAATATCAGACATATAGCTCCATAATATGATAAAAACATAGTCAAAATAGGTAAAAGTAGGTCCAAACACGTCCAAATTATATTAGGGAAAAACAATTAGTTAAAAAACGGCTCAACCACTGATTGGGGAATCCTTGGGGAATAAAAATACATGCCTTGAGTTTAAAATACCATGATTTCGCCTGTGTTGTTTCTAGTTAATGAAGACCGTTCTTACATTAATAGGAAACACAAATGAAAACTAACTTTGAACTTATCAAAAAGACCGACAATCTTCTTATGCTACTTAATCGAATAGCCAGTGTGGTAAAAGCAGAGCACTCATTCAATGACATCTCTGAATATGACAATTTTGTAGAGAAAGATTTCTTAGTCTTTCAACTTAAGCAAAAATTGATTAAAGAAGGCTTTCATAATTTAGAAGTTCAATTGGCTATAAATTTTGTAACCCAGTTGTTAGATAGTGAATAATTTCCCTTGCTAAATCCTAGTTATTGATAAGGACATCAACGACTAGGAATTGTTATGAACAAGTCAGAAACACAGCTTATTAGAGTCTATAAACGTCAATCAAAAAGCCCATGGGATGATCACAGCACAGTACTGTTATTAGCAGACCATAAACTTGAGAACGATAAGATTCAACTGAGCTTTAGTAACTACATTTATTTACATCGAAATGTAGCAGGTCAAATGATAGGCATCAGTATCAGCAAATCGCTGCTTGAAGAGCATGCTGAGCTTGATAATCAATATCTAACAGGTATTGATGCATACATGATGCTATTGATATACAAAGAGGATATTGCCGCTTTTTGTGAGCTATTCAGCAATGAGTTTATTAGTATTTTTGGGATTCATCCGAATTATTACTTTGATGCTGCTGAGCAATATTGGTCTGATCTCATTATTGCTGCTGACGCACAATAATAACCAACTAGCGAACCCTATTGGGTTCGCTTTCTCATGGCTAAAAGTTCACGCGACCTAACAAGCTTCTGGACAGAAATCACTTAGAGCTAAAACTCTGAAAGCAACGACTTCCATTAGGTAAAGTATGGTGACCTGATATGTGGTAACGACCAAAGCAACGGCCGCACGTTAGTGCGTCAGATTGCCTTTGTTTGTTAGCTTTTGATGTGTGGGATTTTTACTGCCAGAAGTAATTTTAAATGCT
>NZ_MCTY01000017.1:0-2124 GCF_002873635.1 Shewanella sp. 10N.286.52.B9 | reverse complement strand
AATTAATTTTATAATATGTTTAAATTACTGTTAAAAGTAACATATTAAAAATTAATAAGCATTGCTATTATTTGTTGTGAGAGTTGTTTTACGCATATCGTAATAGAGATGTTTAAAACAATATTCACAACATTTGAATGTAACCATAATTGTTTGGTTTATTCTTATTTTGATATCGTTTTTTCTGCAAGTTAAATGTTATTTGAAGTCATATTTTTATATTGTGGCTTTTTTGATATTTTTTAATATATACTTCCACCCAAAGTATATGGTAAAACTGAGTAATAACTTCATCACTCTTACTTGGTAACCCTGCATTATGAGGTTAGAGGCATCTAACCTCATTTTTTTTGAGGCTAAATTTTCATCACGGAACCTATGTGTAATTTTATACATTATAGGTTGTTTACGCTTAAGTGTGATTGCTAGACTGCAAATGTTAGCAGTGAGACTTTTAAACTAGATAGGAAAGTTAGCTGCTGAGGAACGTGTTTTTATTTTTTAAATAAAGACTCTCTATAAATTAATCAGCAACTGGCTGAAATAAAAATATTAAGTTTTATCACTTTTAAACTAAAGGGTTTTCCATCACCTTAATATTTTTTACTTTAACATGTTAAGTGCACTAATCCTGTCTGGTTTTGATTTGTAATCACTAGTTTCAATAAGTATTAATATACTAATATGTCCAAATAACAAAGCAAATATAAGTTAATAACTCTATTACTTGCTGCGTTGCGCCAAGGGTGTCACCTGTATATCCATTTATTTGTTTTTTCATTAACTTGAGTAATAAAACAAAAGCTATCAACCAAGTTGCTAGTAATAATAAAGTTAAGCTGCTTGGCAGTAAAAGCAATCCAGGGAAACCACATGCAGTTAGTATCAATAATGTGTTGTAGTTGATAGTATTTGATTTTTGTGGTGTTTTGTTTTCCCCTATACGTGCATATTCAAGAAAGAATGGCACCATGCCAGAGATAGCTCTGCTAGCACCATGTGCAGTTATTAATGCGAGCATGACTTGCTGCATACTGAGTAGCTGCAGGCTACTCAGTTTTATTGCAAAGGTTGATATTAATGCAAGTACCCCATAGGTGCCAATCTGGCTATCTTTCATTATTGCTAACTTTCTGCTTTTATCCCAACCTCCACCGAAGCCATCAGCGAGATCGGCCAAGCCATCTTCATGAAAGGCACCGGTTGCAAGGATGAGTATTACCAAAGTCACAACGCACGCAAGGGAATGAGGAACTACTAAGCTAAGTGCAAAGTATACAGCTGCGCCAAAAAAACCTATAAAAAGACCAACCAATGAAAACCAACGACTAGCAGCCGCCACAGTCTTTTCATGAAACATCATGTGATTTGTAAAAGGAAAGCGTGTTAGAAAACTAATGGCTGCAAGAACTTCATTAAATATATTGTTTTTTTTTATGTCTAAGTTACTCATAACTTGTTTTTTTCTCTTTAATCTTGTGGGGTTAGTGATAGAGTATTTTAAGATTACTATTTATGGTTTGCATAATGTTACTGAGAACTTGTTAGGGCAAAAGTGGGGGAGAGTAACCACTTTTTCAATATCATTAAATTTTTTTGATTGAATGGATATTTAATATAGTGATTAACTCAAATTAGGTATGAGTAATAGATCACAAGTTTCTTTTTAAGGAAGAAAGACTGTGCTTTTTCACAGCTTTCAACTGCAATGTAATTGAGGTGAACTAATATTGAATACTGTCAACAACATAAAATTTCAATTGGAACTTTTTAACAGCGTCCATTGCTTCCAGCGTAGCAGGTTGAGCTAAGTTCTCCACAGCAGGCACGGCTGAACACATCATTTTATATATAATAGGAAGCCTTGCGTTCAAATTCCTATCTCTCCGCCATATTAAATACGAGAAAAGCCGTTGATTATCAACGGCTTTTTTTGTTTCTGGCGTTTGAGGGGCTTTCTGAGAGGATTGACTCAGACAATGTACCTGCCTTTCACATTAGCAGAGCTCCTAATAACGTGTACTTCACACGTATCTGTTTAGCCAAATCGTTACGCGATAAAGGCTTTCCTTTTGATATTAAAGTTTCTTTGTTGACTCGTGACAGAGCACAAGCGGTTATTCG
>NZ_MCTY01000016.1:0-22340 GCF_002873635.1 Shewanella sp. 10N.286.52.B9 | reverse complement strand
CTCAGGGCTTATTAAGAACTTATTCGATAAAGAAATCGAGCAACTTCTCAGATAAACCTATTTTTAACGTCATTATTTTAATTATTTATATTCATTATTAGGAACCTGCATGTTTAAATCTCTTGTTGGTGCAATGCTATTCATTTGTATGTCTTTTTCATCAGTGGCGGCTGAAAAACAAGTGTTGGGGCAAACTGAAATGATGTCAGTGAGCCAAGGCGGCATTGTATTTGAGGCTCGTATGGATACTGGAGCGGTAAACTCTTCATTGCATGCACTTAATATAAAGGTGTTAGGCGGCAGTGCAAAGAAAATGAAGGATAATGTGGGTAAAACCGTTTCGTTTACCACAGAAAACGAAAAGGGTCAGCAGCAGCAAGTTAGTGCCAAAATTGTTGGTACTTCGACCGTCAGTAACTCCCAAGGCACTGAAACCCGCTACGCGGTTAAGTTACCTATAACATTCGGTGACAGCACCCGTACGGTAAAGGTTAATCTTCGTAATCGTGCCTCCATGGATTATAAATTACTCATAGGTCGCAATTGGTTAAAAGGTAAATATGTGGTTGATGTTTCAGAGCAAAAACTAATTGGCCCTACTGCAGACATTAGCATTGTAGAGTCAGGGTTAATATTTGATACCCGCATTGATACCGGCGCCGTTGAGAATTCATTACACGCTACTAACCTGCATATTATTGGTGAAGACAAAAGCAACATGGAGAACAATGTCGGTAAAGATGTCACTTTTACCACCATGAACGAGAAGGGTGAAAAAGCACAGGTCACAGCTCGAATTCATAGCACTTCCTTAATCCGTAATGCACAAGGCAGTGAAATCCGTTATATGGTGACCTTGACGCTAGGTGAACCTGGCCAAGAGTTCAAAGTTGATGTTAATTTACGTGATCGCAGTAAAATGACCTATAAATTGCTTATTGGACGTAATTGGCTGCAAGGCCACTATATTGTCGATGTGGACATGTAAGCCTGTTTACAGATTCAATACCGTTCAGTTGAGCGGTTTTTTTTTGTCGATATTATTTAAACGATTAGCGTTAAGTTGTTATTTTTACATCAGCATTTAGTGTAACGCTTGTATCTATCATAAACTTCAAACTTAACCCTTGCCCCCCCAAAAAAAAGGCCAGCATGTCTGAATTTATTGCACCGCCGTGTTCAGAACACATCACTATTTTGTATCAAGATGAGCATTTATTACTGATAAATAAGCCTAGCGGTTTACTGAGTTTATCGGGTAAGAACCCGCTTAATAAAGACTCTGTTCATTACCGTTTAGTGCAGGACTTTCCCACTGCGACATTAGTCCATCGACTCGATTTTGGTACCTCAGGGATCATGCTGGTGGCGTTAAATAAAACCATTAATGGCTTACTGACCAAACAATTTCAAAATAAAACTGTGAGTAAAACCTACAGTGCGATTTTGTTCGGCCATGTTTTTGGGCTGCAGCAACATGATAAAGAAATTGGCTATATTGATGCGCCAATTGCTAAAGATGTTGATAATTTTCCGTTTATGAAGATTTGCCATGAAAAGGGCAAACCATCACAGAGTCAATTTGAAGTGATAGAGCGGTTAGAGATAGAGTCAGTTCATTTACAAGAAGCGATACCAATAACTAAAGTGAAATTTGTGCCTATTACCGGTAGAACACATCAGTTACGGCTGCACAGTCACTATGTTAAGCATCCTATTTTGGGCTGTGATTTATATAAAAATGCCACTTCAGAGGCGCTTGCAGAAGAAGTCTTTGGCCCACGACTATTATTACATGCCCAAAGGCTGCGTTTTCAGCACCCAGTAACTCATGAAATGATTGATATGGTGTGTGAAGCACCGTTTTAGCATTCCAGTAAAATTCAGATATGAAAAAGCCAGCAGTTAAGCTGGCTTTGTTTACAAATTAAAACTGCTGAACAGGCTTTAAAGCACACCGCGTTTCATTTGATCACGCTCAATTGATTCAAATAGCGCTTTAAAGTTACCTTCACCAAAGCCTAGGTTGTTCTTACGCTGAATAATTTCAATGAAGATTGGCCCAAACAGGTTTTTAGTGAAAATTTGTAATAGGTAACCATCGTCATCACCATCAACTAAAATTTGGTGATGCTTGATGCGATCTCTATCTTCAGTGACTTGTGGTAGCTTGTCAAAAATAGTGTCGTAATACTCAGGAATAATATCCAGCGTTTTAATTGCGGTACCTTCCATTGCATCTAAAGAGCCAACAATATCACGGCTTCTAAAGGCTAAATGCTGAACCCCTGGGCCATTATATTCACCTAAATATTCATCAATTTGGTTCTTGTCATTGCCTTTACCTTCATTAATCGGAATACAGAAGCTGCCATCAGGTGAACGCAGGGCGTAAGATACAAGCGCAGTTTGTGAACCACTAATATCAAAATAACGCACTTCAGTGAAACCAAAAATATCTTTATAAAAGTTGGCCCATTTTTCCATGGTGCCTTTATAAACATTGTTGGTCAGGTGATCGACTTCCATAAAGCCTTTTTCTTCTACAATAATAGGTTCAGCTAAATCTTCAAAATCATTAGCATAAATATTATTGTCAGTGCCAAATACATCGATGAAGTAAATTAAGCTATCACCAATACCGTAAATAGCAGGGTAAGGCATATCTTTAGCCGTATCATCAGCCGGTTTTGCGCCGCGCGCTACAGCTTCAGTGTAAGCAAATTGTGCATCTTCAACACGCCAGCCCATAGAACAAATAGCGGGGCCATGAGACTTAGCAAATTCAGCTGAGAAGCCTTGCTTAGATTTGTTCAATAAGAAGTTGATATCGTTTTGTTGGTAGTAAACGATATCGCTATGTTTAGCTTGTTTAAGCATTGAAAAACCAAAGTCGACAAACACTTGATGCATAAAATCAGTATCAGGACTGGCAAATTCAGTAAATTCAATACCTAGTAGTCCAAGTGGGTTTGTTTCGCTAGCCATGGTGTTTTCCTTAATAATTATCTTTATTTTTCATCACTCTGTGGTGATGTGTAATAGGGATGCTGTTGGTGATTAATCTTCAATCCAAGAGCGGTTGTAATCATCACTCATGCAGTTTTTGACATGGGTGGTTAAATTAAGTGGCGCAAAGGTATCAACCATTACGGCATATTCGTAAGTTTCGGTTTTGCCGATAGAGGCTTCGGTGCGCCCAGGTTGTGGCCCATGTGGCACGCCTTTTTGATGCAAGGTCATGTAACCAGCTTCAATACCTGTGCGGCTCATAAAGTCACCGTCAACGTAATACAGCACTTCGTCGCTATCGATGTTGTTGTGGTAATAAGGCGCTGGAATTGATTCTGGGTGGAAGTCATAGGGACGCGGTACAAAGTTACATATCACAAAATTGTTAGCCGTAAACACGATATGGTCAGAAGGCGGTAAATGAATTTTTCCTACTTTAGGTGCATATTCGGTGATATTAAATGCCCAAGGATAGACGCAGCCATCCCAGCCCACTAAATCAAATGGATGCCACTCTAAGGTGGTGAGTTGATACTTATCGCCAAACTTGCTGACTAAAGAAAACTCACCTTTTTCAACGGTAGCATCAGTAAGTTCAGGGGTGCGAATATCACGTTCACAATATGGCGCTGACTCCAGCATTTGCCCATAGTCATTTCTAAAATGTTTGGGTACTTCAACCATTGAGTTTGATTCAATAACGAATAAGCGTACATTACTGTAATCATTAAACTTGAGCTGGTAAGTCGTGCCTCTCGGAATGATTAAGTAATCCCATTGCTTAACTTGAAGTTGACCATATTCACTTAACAGCGTTCCTTCACCTTGGTGGACAAAGACCACTTCATCAGCATAGGCATTACGGTAAAACTCAGACGTATCTTCAGTGACTTTGGCTGTGTACATGGCCACATCACTGTTATAAAAAATCTTGTTACGGGCACTGAAAAAGTTGCCGCTGCAATCAGCTTGGCGCGAATCGAGTTTGTAGTTTTGGATTAACGAGTCTTGCCACTCGTCGCCGTGCTCAAGAGCATAGGGAGCCACCGCTAATGCCTTAGTCGGCATATTATGGTGATATTTATTGGAGTAAATATTGGCAAAGCCGTGAGTAGAAAACAGTTCTTCACGGTAAAGCTCGCCAGAGTCTTTTTTAAAAGCGATATGGCGTTTAGAAGGTATTTGTCCTTGTTGAACATAAACCGGCATCGTAACTCCTCAACTCTTATTCGTTTGGTTGTCGTTATTGAGCTTCATTAATCTGCTTTGTTAATGTTTTTCTAGCGCAGCGTTAATAAACTATTTGTGATCTAGTTAACAATTTAGTTGCTAGGATGGACAAAAAAAAGAATAATAAACCACTTAACTTAATCTAATTTTTAGATGGTTAATAAAAGTTTACATAAGTGTCACGACTGCAGAACACTTAAAGGCAGAATAGGGACATGGAGGCTTAAATGAAAATCGATGTAGAAGCATTTAATGTGCTACAAGTACTTGTTGAAGAAGGAAGTTTTGCTAAAGCCTCTGAGCGGCTACACAAAGCGCAATCAGCAGTAAGTTATCAAGTAAAAAAACTCGAGCAACACCTAGGGGTGACTTTATTTAATCGGTCTCAATATCGGGCTGAATTAACCCCAGAAGGCAAAGTGATTTTGGCTGAAGGCCAACGGTTACTGCAACATTTAGCCAATATTGAACATTTAGCCAGTCGTTTTAGCGAAGGTTGGGAGCCAAAGCTTGAATTGGTGATTGACGGCGCGCTGCCAATGGAGCCTATCATGACAGCGTTAAAGCGCATGTCTGAGCATAATATTCCTACCAAGATACAACTTAACATGGAATTTTTAGGCGGCGTTCAACATCGTTTTGAGCGAGATAAAGCCGATTTAATGCTGGTTAAGGATTACCTTGCAGGGCCTTATTTTTCTGCCCAACAACTGCCACCAGTGACCAGTTTATTGGTTTGCTCATCGCAGCATCCTCTTGCTGAGTTATCCGGTGTTACCCTGACTGATCTGCAGCAACATGTAGAATTAACCATTGAAGACTCATCGCCGCAAAAACTACACCGAGACGAGTTACAGTTTGGCGGCGACAAAGTGTTTTACTTATCAGGCTTTATTATGAAGAAAAATGCCTTACTAAAAGGGCTAGGTTTTGGCTGGATGCCGGAGTTTCTTATTAATGATGAGCTTACGGGCAAGAATTTAGCCATAGTAGATTTTGTTGGTGGCCATAGATTTAGATTTACCCCGCAGTTAGTATCTACCCTAGAAAGGCCACTTGGGCGGGCGGGGCGATTATTTACTGAGTTAATTTCAGAAGAATTTGCAACTTTTAATCAATCAACTAATGATCAAAAAATTAGTCATTCGGCCATTGGTTAGTTATGGATTGCATAAGTATTATCGTTTTACTGTTAAGGATTTAAATGAAGTATTGGTTAATGAAATCGGAACCTGATGAGTTCAGCATTGACGATTTAGCAGCATGTTTACCACAGTCAGAACCCTGGCAAGGGATACGTAATTATCAGGCGCGAAACTTTTTACGGGATGAGGTAAAAACAGGGGATTTAGTGCTGTTTTACCATTCCAGCTGTAAAGTTCCCGCTGTTGTGGGGATTGCTGAAGTGACGTCAGATGCTTATAACGATTTAAGTGCTTTTGATAGTCAAAGTGCTTATTTTGACCCTAAGTCAGATAAACAAAAACCGAGATGGGTTGCAGTAGATATTCGTTTTAATCAAAAGTTAACCCGCATTATTACCTTGGCGCAGTTAAAAGCAGATCCAAAACTTGCTGACATGGTATTAGTAAGTAAAGGCGCTAGGTTGAGTGTTCAACCAGTGACAGAAGAAGAGTTCAACTATATCGTTGCCTTATAAATGCTTTATAAATGCCTTAAACATAAAAAAGGAGTGCTAATAAATTAGCGCTCCTTTTTTAACATTCAATAGTAACAGCAATTAAAATTGGTTTAGATTAATAGCTTTCTTTTGCCACTATGGTTTGTCCAATCGGCGTGAGGCTCAATAAAGCCAGCTTCACATGTTGTATAGCAAACGGAATACCAATGATAGTGATAAAACAAGCTAGAGCATGGGTGAGGTGACCGATGGCCAACCAAATACCGAAAAATAAAAACCAGATTACATTACCTATCATCCCTAATGGACCGGTACCAAAGTCTTCTGTGCCTGATAGGTGTTTACGATTTACATTTTCTTGGCCGAATGGCCAAAATGCCATTTCACCAATGACGAAACAGGCTCGGCCAAAGGGGATACCGATAATACTAATAAAACATAAGAGCCCAGCTAGCCACCAAGCTAAGCCCATTATAAAGCCGCCCATGATGAACCAAGCGATATTAAAAACTAATCTTAATACTGACATCTAAAATCCCTTACTTGTTGTAATAACTTACTATTTTTAATCGTGCTTTGTACAGTTTGTTAGTCGAACTATGCACTATTGAAGCGAAATCTGTGCCACATTATATATATTTTTTATCTTGCTGAATTTAAACGATAATTCTATAAGGTATATTGTCTCTTAAACTCTCAGCATAAATAGGTTAGCTAAAAACAACATTTTTTAGTTAAAATAATAACTCTACTCATTGATGTTGAGATAAACATGTTTGCCACCACACCAGTACAAACCATTCGATTTGCAGAGCAGGCAATATTTGTAAAACGCGATGATTTACTCCACCCGGATTTCAGTGGTAACAAAGCGCGAAAATTTCAATATTTTCTCGAGCAAGATTTCCCTCTAGTAAAAAAACTGGTTGGCTATGGCTCAGCGCAAGCAAATTCGCTGCACTCTTTAGCTGCCTTAACCAAAATGCGCGGCTGGCAACTTGATTATTATGTTGACCATATAGCTGGCTATCTTAAGCAAAACCCCCAAGGAAACTATAAAGCGGCCTTAGACAACGGCGCCAACATCATTGAAAAGCCAGCGGGTATTGAGCTGAACCTAGAGACTTATGTACAACAAGATATTCAAGCGCCGTATGAATCGAACAAACAGCTTGTCGTTAAGAGTACGGTGTTTGTTCCCGAAGGCGGGCGTTGTGAATATGCTCAGCTAGGGCTTGATCAACTAGGGCGAGAGATTATTGAATGGCTTAAACAAAATAATATGAAAAAGTTAGAGCTATTTCTTCCTTCAGGTACAGGTACCACGGCACTTTACTTACAACGTTTTTTTGTCGAATTCAGTAAAACAGCCAGCAGCTCAGACCTCTCGCTGCCCAGTGTAACGGTATTAACCTGCAGCTGTGTTGGCGGTGATGAATATCTCACTAAGCAGTTTTATCAATTAACCGATAATACTGACTATCATCCAAGGATCATCTCTAATGGTAAAAAGTATCATTTTGGTAAGTTGAACCGTCAGTGTTATGACATGTGGCAACACGTCAATAAGCAAGGTATTGAATTTGAATTGTTGTATGACCCAGTTGGTTTCATCATGCTGGAGCATTATCTAAATACTGCAAACCTAAGCGGCGATGACTTAAACAAAGGTGCTGCTGTTCCTGTGATGTATTTACATCAAGGGGGCTTGCTGGGTAATCCAAGCATGTTAGCGCGCTACAAAAGGAAATATCAACAGCAAGGATGATAGCGGGTTTATATCTAGGCTAGATAAGCATTCATTAGAGACAATATTGAAAATTGATTTGAATTATGACGTTGGAGAGTTGCTTAGAGAAGGATTTGAAAAGTGCTCTTGGGTGAGGGTAACTTCATGTTGCTCAGTTCTAATAAACGTCCGGTAAGGTGTGAGAGGAAATACCGAGAAGCGATGTCTATTGAGTAACTGAGCAAATGAATAACGCAAGCGTTAAAAGTCTTACTTGTTAGCCGTAAGCAACCATTTCATAAATGTTAACGCTTCAGTGCGCTTAGAAAAAGTTGTTTTAGTTTTACCTTGGCTATCGGTAAAAGCTATTGAGTTTTTATTTGATGATATTGAATTAACAGGGAAATTAACTGTAATTTCATGACCATTTATGTTGTATGACATGTGCCACACTCCTTTTTAATTTTCACCTTTTTGGTGAGTAAGTAATAACAATATTTATCCTTAAGCAGTTGTGTTGCGTAAGTTTAGATTTATGTGCTTAAGTTCACTGTGCTTATTACACTTACAAGTAGGCTGGTTTGATCAATTTTATTTTTAATCGCCAATTTACTTGCTGTAGTTAGTTGAACATAGGCATATGACAAACAAATGACAGAGAACAACTTAGCAAATGACTTGTAGTGTGGGTTTACTGCATGTAGTGAGTGACTAACAGAAGGGTAAACAAATAATTACAAGAAAACTTAAATACACAGAGGATATTAGTCATATATTTTTTATATAGCAATACATTTTTTACAATTCAGGACAATTAATGGATAAAAGGTGAACTTAATCGCCCTTTATCTGAATATTTATCCAACAAAAGCAGCAACACACTGTACTTTGTGGCGACTTATCCTCAGTTAGGGTAAATAATCTAGCTAAGTCGACGATAAGCATAACTGTTATAAAAACCGCAAAAAAAAGAGTGCTTTGTGTCATTAAAGCACTCTTTTATCTTTAAAATCAGAGTCAGTGTTAAGCCGTTGATTAATAAATCAGTTCGCCTATTGGGTTGAGTAGCTTACTGATCCCTTTAGTAAAATATAAAGGCGCATCAACAACGGTATAACATAAACACCCCTCAACTGTTTTAGGGCTGTGCTCATGGTCACTATTAAGTAACATAAAGTCACCTGCGCTGTAGGTGTTGTATTCATCGCTGAATTCGCCTGCTAACAACAAGGTCAACTCTTGGCCTTTATGGGTGTGCTGTGGGATTTCGCCGTTTTTATCAATATGCAGTAAACTCGCTCTTGCTTGTTTCTCGCCGGTGTCGAGTCTTAACCGACTGACTTTACCTATACCTTGCCAATGGTTTTCTACTTGCTGGCGAAATGCAGCCGGTAAATTGTATTGCTGACCTTTGACCTTGACTGCGACCTTGGTTTGCTTTGGCGATACATCAACGGCATCATCCATTTGCATCATAGTGTTAAGCATGGCTTCAAGCTCTGCATCCATAGCTTCATTTATGCTTGAATCTAGTGATGCTGTGGGTTGCGCATTTAAGCTGTTTTCAGCAGCAACCAAAGTTAGTTGCTCAATTTTATCGGCGCAATGACGACACAGTTCACAATGGGCTGACACGGCCAATGATAGAGACAAAGGCAGTTCTCCTTTGGCATGGAGAGACAGTAATTGCTCATCGGGGTGATAATTAATCATAATGTTTCTCCATGAAGCCTTTTAACTTCTCTAATCCTAATCTGAGTCTTGATTTAACCGTGCCAATGGGCACTTTTAATTTATCTGCCAGTTCTTGCTGAGTGAGCTCTTGCATGTAAATGCCTTGCACCACCTGTTTTTGCAGCGGCGGTAGTGACTCAACGTGTTTAAGCAAGGTGGCAGACAATTTGAAGTCATTTTCAGTTTCATCGCTGCCATCAGAATCGAATAGAGACCAAATATCGTCACCAAACGCATCTTCACGGTTATGTTGCACTTTACGCAACATGTCAAAGCACTGATTACGCATGACTGTGAACACCCAAGTGCTTACTGCAGCTTTATCAACATTATAAAGATGGGCTTTAGTCCATACTCGGGTCATGGTTTCTTGAACTAAGTCCATGGCTAAGCCTTGTTGGCTCAAACGTTGGATCCCAAAAGAACGTATTTTGGGCGAAAAATGAGCAAACAGCTTAGCAAAAGCAGCTTTATCTCTATGATTTGCAACACGTAGCATTAAGCCTGCAAGCATCTGGGCTTCGTCATCATTTTTATCGGTTGATTTCATGGCAGTATCTATTGCTTTTGTATTTTTAGATAACATACCTTTATCATAACGACTTTGAACCGTTTGTGATTGAAAATTTTGCATTTATTTTCACTCGCATCGTCAGTGTTAAGAGAGCTTTAGTCACATATATTGCATTAATCTGTTTTATATAGCAGGTTAAAAGCTGACTAAATCCGAAAGTTACTTGTTGATACGCAAAAGGATGAAAGATGGTTCAAAAAAGGCTTAAAAATGTGCAACTTTTTTATCATTTATTACTAAGAGTTAAAAATTTGAGTGGTTTGCTTTGAGTTAAAGTCGCTAACCACCTGATTTTGAATGCGTTAAGATTACTTAATAATGCTGGTGATCAAGGCTTGGGTCATTTCGTGATTATGACTATTAATGCACTGGTACTTTTCCTCTGGGCTAATGGGCATTATCTCTAACCAGCGCTGACAGACCCATGACAAATTATTAAAGTCGTCATCTTTATAGTGAGATAATTGTTGTGGGTACTGCTGTAAAATCTCTTGTAAGGTTTTCTTTAAAAAATGTTGTTTGGGCTTTATATCTGTTTGCGGCCAATCGGGGATTAAACTGACATCACCTCTTTTTAAACCATCAGCTTCAGTATCGAACTGATTGATTTTAAACCGCTGTTTACCTTCGATACTAATACCTAATAGTCCATCGTCTAGCGTTTCAAAATCGATAATATGAACCCAAGTTCCTAAAGGCATGAGTTGGTTGTCACTGGTTAGCATGCATAAGCCAAAACCTTCACCTGATTTAAGTGATTCAGTCACTAAACGTTTATATCTTGGTTCAAAAATGCGCAATTGCGTGAAGCCTTGAGGTAACAAGCAAATGGATAATGGGAACAGAGGCAATTTCATAACAGCACCTTTATTACTAACTTAATGATGAATGTAGTATTCATGTTTTCAATAGTTTATACGGTGATATTGAGGGTAATGATCACTATTGTTTTACCCAAATTAATTGCTGAGTATCAATGCCTAATGCGGTCATTTTTTCTGTGAATCTGAGTTTATGCTCGGCAGAGATGTTAGGTGTGCGCGATAAAATCCACGCATAATCATTGTTTGGACCTATCACTAACGAACTTATATAGTTTCCGTTTTTATCTTCCATCAAATCATGGATTTGATAGGCACCATAAAACGGCCCAAAAAAAGAGACTTTTAAACGGCCAATATTGTCCGTTTCAATGAAGTAGGCTTTACCCTCTGCTTCACTCCAACGTGCTTTTTCGTCTGAATAACCTCGATTGATGACCACAACTTTATCGCCATCAACAGAATAGTTGGCTGTGACTTTTGAAAGGCCTCTTTCAAATGAATGGTCAAGTCTGGCGATTTCATACCAGCTACCGAGGTAATTGTTGAGTTTAAAGTTTTCAACCACAGTCACTTTTTTATCGAGCATAGTGCAGGCGCTTGTTCCGCTAACTAGCAAGGCACACAAGGCGATGCTTTTTATGTTGTTATAAACCTTGGTCGATGTCATTTGTTGTGATCCCTATAGTTTTATCTTGAGTTGAATTTGCACTAATTACTCATGTTACGTACGATGCTGCCGATAAGATCTATATTAAAATTTATTAGGTTAATATCTGTTCTAAATGATGTTTTACAGCCAACCTTATTTAGTCAATGTCGCTGTTGTATCCGCTAAAAATTTTTTAATGGCTAGTAGAACCAAGGTCGAGTTAACGAGAAATAATAATGAAAAAAATGCTGGATTCAGTCGATCAACGTACTAAATTAGTCGGTGAGAACCGTTTAGAGTTACTGTTGTTCAAAATTAGTGCCACCCAATTATTTGCTATTAACGTGTTCAAAGTCAAAGAGGTCGTTAAGCTTCCGCCTTTAAGCGCATTACCTGGCAGTAACCCAAACATTAGTGGTGTTGCCAACATTCGTGGTATGTCTATTCCAGTGATTAATTTGCGCGGTGCTATTGGCTTTAGCCCTATGCCAGTCTCAGATGACTGTAATTTGATTATTACTGAGTATAACCGCAGTGTGCAGGGCTTTTTAGTTGGCAAGGTAGAGCATATTGTCAATATGACCTGGGGCGATATTATGCCGCCGCCAAAGTCTGCTGGGGCTAATAACTATTTAACGGCTATCACTAAACTGCAAGATAATGATGTACAAAGATTGGTCTCTATTATTGATGTCGAAAAGGTGCTAGCTGAGATCATTGATTACGACATTACCTTATCAGAAGGCGTACTTGATCAACAATTAGTGGCGCACATGCCGGGCCGAAAAGTATTAATTGTTGATGACTCCGCCACGGCTAGAAAACAAGTACGCGACACCCTCAGTCAACTGGGGATTAAAATCATAGAGGCCTCTGATGGTTTGCAAGCATTGAATATGCTTAAAGGTTGGGCAGCAGAAGGTAAAAGCGTTGCCGATGAGTTATTGATGATGATTACCGATGCAGAAATGCCTGAAATGGACGGCTATAAACTCACAGCTGAAGTGCGCGCCGATGAGCGCATGGCGTCACTGTATATCACCCTTAATACCTCGTTAAGTGGCAGCTTTAATAATGCTATGGTTGAAAAAGTGGGCTGTGACAAGTTTATTTCTAAATTCCAGCCAGACTTATTGGTTGATGCGGTGCAGCAGCGCTTAAAGATGATCCTTGACTAAGTGTATCTTCAGAGCGATGCGGTTGTTAGCGCTCGCTCTGTTGTGGCTTTCTGTTTTAGTCGCTCAAATTTAAGTAAACTCTTCTTGAACCTGTTCGATAAGCAGCTTTTGATGCTCTTTGGTAATGCCAATGTTCATTCGACATAACCTTACCGCATAAGAAAACTTGTCTTTGCCGACAATATTGAGTATTTCACATAACAGCGATTTGTTGAGCGCTAAGGTGTCACAATAGTGATTAATTGCCTTATTTAGGCTATTAAACTGTAAACCATCAAACTCAAATACCGCGCTATAACCTTGTTCAATATCAATGCCATTGAGCACCAAGGGCCAACCTTTTGCATTAATGCGGCCTTTGGCAATGTTGTACATCATCCATGCACTTTCTTTAAAGCCAGATAATATTCGACAATCAAAACCTGACTCAGCCAACTCTTCTTCGGTCCAATTAATGCCAATGGCGAGATCTTTATGATAAATCTGCATTAAGTCATCTTTTACTGCGTCTCTGCAATCCCAAATAGAAGTCAGTAAATTCTTTTTAGCTAACCTTGCACACTCACTGCATGCTGGCAGTGTTAATGAAGGGTGCGGGGTTGATGCTTTAGCATAATAACTGAACACATCGTAACTAGGCTCGGCGCAAAACCAGCATTGATGGCGAAGATCGAAAGGGATATCAATTAGGGGAGGTAAATGATTCAAAACAGGCCTTTAAGTTATAACTGGCAAGTAAATTTTTCTTATAAAAAAGCTGCTTTAGTTCGTAACGAACTGCAGCAGCTTAATTTAGCCAAGAATGTAATTATTCGGCTTCAATATCAACTAGCTCTTTAGCTAATTCAATTGGATCTACTTCTAAACATTCTTCGTTTGCAACCCAATCAAGACCGATTAATACACCGTCTTCATTTAAATCGCCAACCCAAAATTCTAAAAAGTCATTCACACTGATCTCAACAGCGACATAGTCTGCCCACTCTTCAGTACAATGGCTTGCCGCCGCAGCTTGTGTTGACCATAAAGGCATCACATCAGTTTGTTCAAATTCAGAAGAGTCACAGACAACCCAACCTTCACCAGTCTCATCCGCTAAGCCCCAAAGGACTTGATGCTTTTTCACATTTTCAATAAAGCTTACAACTGCAGGGGTTAGTTCAATCATGATTAGTCTCTTAGAAATTTCAATTAACTGATGCATTATACGTTAACGCTAAACAATACAAAACACTATTAATCTTCTATCGCAAAATGAAATAAACAAATACAAATTATCACAGTTTTAGCGGGTTTTGATCTTGTTTCCTTTTGCTTGATAAGTCAGGATGTGGCTATTCATTGATTAGTCGAAGTATTCTTTTTATGGTGAGTTTCAAATTTCCGGCGTTACTAAAATCGGCTGTAGTGGTTTCTAGCTGCTTTGTTAGTCTTCAAGCAATTGCAGCGTCCGATGATTTTTCCCAGTGTGTGGATAAGCTTAAAGTTACAGCCCGCAGTGAAGGCTTATCCGAGCAAACGATAAATACCAGTGTCGCTAATCTAAAGTACATTCCTAGAGTGATTGAGCTTGATAATCAGCAGCCAGAGTTTAGCACCACCTTTGGTAATTACTTCAATAAGCGTGTGACTGATTGGCGTGTTAAAGAGGGGCGGCGTTTATTAGCCGAGCATCGAGAATTATTAAATAAGCTTACCCTTGAGTATGGGGTACCAGGCCAATATATCATTGCTTTTTGGGGGCTGGAAACCAACTTTGGTGGCTATAAGGGCAAAATGTCAGTGTTAAATTCGTTAGCGACATTAGCCTGCGATCCTCGTCGTAGTAGCTATTTTACCAATGAATTGATGCAAGCTTTAAAGCTTAAAGAAAAGTATCAATTTGATGATGCGACTATGGTGGGCTCTTGGGCTGGCGCGATGGGGCATACTCAATTTATGCCAACCAATTACGCTAAATATGCCGTTGATGGTGATGGTGACGGTAAAGTCGATTTGTGGAATAGCACTGCCGATGCCCTAACGTCTGCGGCAAACTTTTTGCAGCAACTGGGCTGGAAAGCGAATGAACGCTGGGGCAGAGAAGTATTATTGCCTGAAAATTATGATTACCAATACCTTGGCCGCAAGCACCCTAAACCGTTAACCGATTGGGCTGCATTAAACCTCAAGCAAGCCAATGGCACACCGTTGACGACTCCAGAGATGGAAGCCTCATTGTATGTCCCGTCTGGTCATACCGGGCCAGCATTCTTAGGTTACGATAACTTTGATGTCATTATGCGCTGGAATCGCTCTGAATTTTACGCCATTGCCGTGGGCCATTTAGCCGATAGGGTGAATGGTGCAGCGCCGCTGAGAGTAAGCGCGCCGGATCATGGTCTATTTAATCGCAGCGACATTAAGCTTATGCAAGCAAAATTAAATGAACTGGGTTTTGATGTTGGTAAGCCAGATGGTGTACTCGGGCGAAACTCGATTGCAGGAGTGCAGGCATTTCAGCGCAGTAAAAACTTGATTGCTGATGGCTTTCCCGATCAAAAAACCTTCGCCGCGTTAGGTATTAAGATCAGTTTATAATCCGTAGCTTCAATTAAAAAATAATGATTGCATCGCTGAGAGTTTATTCTCTGCCAGTTCGCAGGCTTAGTGCTTAAACTCAGTTCATAAGCTTAAAGAATAAGCTAAAAGCATAAGCTAAAAGCATAGCAATCGATTATCTCGGCTTTTACTGGCAGCTTAATCGGGTATTTGTTAAGCTGCGGAAACTATTGATATCGAAGTAAACTAAGGACATTCGATGAGCGCTCAAGACAATATGGTAGTTCGATTCAACTACACCCTTCGTGACGAACAAGGTGAAGTGATTGAAAGTAACGAAGGTGGTTCTCCAATCGCCTATTTACATGGCCATGACAACATGATGCCAGGTGTAGAAAATGCCATTGCTGGCAAAGATGCGGGTGAAAAGTTCACCGTTACATTACCAGCTGCTGAGACCTATGGTGAGCGTATGGAAGGTGCTGAGCAACGTGTTTCAGTAAAACACCTACAAGGCGCTAAAGTATGGAAAGTGGGCATGTCTGCTATTGTCAATACTGAAGAAGGCCAACGCCAAGTGACTATCGTTAAAATGGGTAAATTCATGGCAACGATTGACACTAATCACCCATTGGCTGGTCGTGAGTTAACCTTTGATATCGAAGTGGTTGATTTTCGTGAAGCAACAGATGAAGAAATTGCCCACGGTCATTCACACGGTGAGGGTGGTCATCAGCACTAATTTATTGCTGCATTACCCCAAATGTAATCCCAAGTGTAGTTAATATACTTGGGATTTTTGTTTGAAATAAAAGAAGCATCCGAATGATAATTGAATTTTCCCAAGGTAAATTAGTGGTAACGCCATTTGAAATCCAGTGTCGATTAAATACCAATAACATCGTCTTGACCGCAATGGTCGATGACATGAAATGTCTTAGTGACAGTTTAATGTTAATCGCAGATGCTGGCGCTGTGCGCTGGAGTTTAAAATTGGATAATGCCCAGCAATTTTATGAAGCCATCGAAATAATGGGCATTGCAGCCGAATAATCTGATTCGGCTGCGACAAGCTTCACTACAGGAACACCTAGGCTAGTGAATCTCGGTTATGGGGACTGCTATAGTCAATCTCTGGGCCAACTGGCACGATTTGGGTTGGATTAATTTGTTGGTGGCTAAAGTAGTAATGCTGCTTGATGTGCTCAAAGTTTACCGTGTCAGCAATGCCAGGCTGTTGGTATAAGTCCCTGAGGTAACCAGAAAGGCAAGGGTAGGACTCAATGGTTCTAATATTGGTTTTAAAGTGGCCTACATAAACACAATCAAAGCGAATTAAAGTGGTATATAAACGCCAATCTGCTTCAGTTATCACATCTCCCATTAAGTAGCGTTTTGTTGCTAAGCGTTGTTCTAATTGCGCTAAGCTGGCAAACAGTGGCGTTATTGCTGCTTCATATGCTTGTTGAGTAGTAGCAAAACCACTGCGATATACACCATTATTAATGTTGTCGTAAATCATGGCATTCAGTTCATCAATATCTTGACGTAGTGCTGCTGGATAATAGTCGTCATGGTTAGCCGTAAGATGATTAAACGCCCGATTAAACATACGAATAATGTCAGATGATTCATTACTGACTATGGTATTAGTGTGTTTATCCCATAATACGGGCACAGTGACACGACCGTTATAATCAGCTTTGGCCATTTGGTAAATTTGATACAGGTAATCTTTATTAAACAAAAGATCGGTATTAGCGCCTTCTATGGCATTAGCAGCTGCCGACTGATTAGATCCTGCAAACTCCCAGCCGTTACTGAGCATGTGCGGCTCAACCACAGTGACATCAATCATTTGGGTTAACTGTTTAAGTTGTAGAAAAATTAAGGTTCTATGAGCCCAAGGACAAGCCAATGAAACGTATAAATGGTAACGTCCAGCTTCAGCTTTAAAGCCTGCATCACCACTTACTTCTGCACTGCCGTCTGGTGTTATCCAATGCCTAAATTGTGCATCTTCTCGGTGAAAATTGCCGCCATTTTCCTTCGTTGGGTACCATTGATCGACCCAGTGTCCATTTTGTAATAACCCCATCATTGCCACCTGATAATTTCAACTTCTATGACTGAGTTTAAGTGATAAATTTTAGCAAAAAAAGCGGATTAAATGGGCTATAACGTTCGATTAATTCGAAGCTGCTTGAGCCTAAATGTATTTACTGTTACTGAAAATATTGAATTGGAATAGCGAGTATTGGTTGCTTTAATCGCGGTGCTTTTAACAAAAAACTCACATCAATAGAGAAATATGGCTATATGGGTTTAAATATCAACCAGATACAATTTGTGTTGTTACAGCTTGAAATGTCTGACTTGTTTTGTTTTTTTTGTGCGAGTGTTTTGTTTTTGATTTTAATGTTTACCAAGATGTATCTTGTTGTTGTGGTTGGGTAAATTGTGGTTTTTTGTAATCAAACTGACATGAGATTTATGCAATGTTTGCTAGCATTCAGCAATGGGCTGGATAGCTCGTACATTATAAAAATTAAATTGATTAAGGGTTAGATCATGAAAAACATCTTGTGCAAATGCTTAGTGGCCTCTGCTGTACTCGCGGCTTTATCAGGTTGTAGTAATGACGATGATAAAAACCTAACAGCTTGTGAAGCTGCTGGTGATGCATGTACTAGCTTTACTGTTATTCATACCAATGATAATCATGGCCGTTTTTGGGAAAACAGCAATGGCGAATATGGTATGGCTGCGCGTAAAACTGTGATTGATCAAATTCGACATGAAGTAGAGCGTGCTGGCGGTGAAACCATTCTTTTATCTGGTGGTGATATTAACACTGGTGTACCTGAGTCAGACATGCAGCAAGCCATTCCTGACTTCATGGGGATGAACCTATTAGGTTATGACGCTATGGCAGTGGGTAACCATGAGTTTGACAATCCTCTAAGCACACTTGATATGCAGTCAACATTGGCTAATTTTCCAATGCTTGCAGCTAACATCTATGACAAAAATGCAGACGCGCGCTATTTTGAACCTTACCGAGTGTTTGATATTAATGGCGTAAAAATTGCGATTATCGGTTTTACCACTGTTGATACCCCCAAAATTGTTAATCCAGAAAATGTCGACAGACTGACATTTACCGATCCTCAAGACGAGCTGCCTATTGTTCTTGCTGAAATCGAAGCCAATGAAGACGTTGATATGGTGTTTGCTGTAACCCATATGGGTCATTATGCTGACGGTAATCATGGTACAGAAGCCGCTGGTGATGTGATGCTAGCTCGCTCTGTTGAGCAAGGTCAACTGCACGCGATTATAGGTGGTCATTCACAAAACCCTGTGTGTATGGAAGGGGATGAGTACGCAGATTTTGCTCCAGGTGATGACTGTAAACCTGATCAGCAAAATGGGACTTATATCATGCAAGCCCATGAATGGGGCAAGTACGTTGGACGTGCTGATTTTGAATACATGGATGGAGAGCTAACACTGGCAGAATACTCACTCATCCCAATTAACTTAAAGCAAGAAGATGAAAGTGGCGAGTTAGTTTTCATTACTGAAGAAATTGAAAAAGACCAAACAGTATATGACACCTTATTGCCATATCAACAGCGCGGTCAAGAATTGTTAGATGTGGTGATTTCCTATACTGATGGTAAGTTTGAAGGCGATCGTGAAGTGGTACGTGTTGAGCAAACAAACCTAGGTAACCTGCTCACTACAGCTTATTCAGAATTTGTTAGCAATAACTTCAATGTCACTGCAGACTTTGGCGTAATGAATTCAGGTGGTGTCCGCGCTTCTATCGCTGAAGGTGATATTTCATATCGTGATGTGCTAACTGTGCAGCCATTTGGTAATTTTGTGTCTTATGTCACTATGACGGGTGCGGAAGTTGAAGACTATTTAGCTGCTGTGGCAGTTAAAACCGGTGGTGGTTTCCCACAATTTAACCATGTAGCTATGGATGTGAATTGTGATGCTGAAACCGTCGATATTGCTTCTCTTGGTGGCCGTAGTTTCGATTTAGAAGATGATTATACCTTCTCGTTAATCCATTTCAGTGCTGCTGGTGGTGACGATTATCCAGTTATTAATCAACATAAAAACTACATAGATACTCAATTAACCGATGCTGCTGTTTTCCGTGAGTACTTTGTGGCAAATCCTGTATTATCAGCTGCCGATTATGCACCTGTAGAAGGTCAATTAAACTTCTACCGTAATGGCGCGTTAGTGAAAAGTTGTGCTCAATAATTTCTTTTGATTAACTAATGAGTAAGTTAAAAACGGTGTAAATTGAAAAAGGTAGCTACGGCTACCTTTTTTGTTTCAAGCTTAACGGTGCTTATGGATTGGTATAAGATAGCCGCAATTCATCATAAAGGATTTAATTATGTCGTCGGTGACAACCCTACTAGAACGTATAACAGTTGAACCAGCTACACCTGCGAAGTCATGTGTCATTTGGTTACATGGCTTAGGAGACTCGGGGGCCGGGTTTGCGCCCGTCGTGCCTGTTTTAGGTTTACCAAGTGGTCATAGTATTCGATTTGTTTTTCCCCATGCACCAGAACAAGCGGTGACCATAAATGGCGGCTATATCATGCGATCTTGGTATGATATTAAAAGCATGGATTTACATGATCGAGCCGATATCAATGGGGTGTTAACCTCTGAAATCGCAGTAAAAGCGCTGATCAATGAACAAATTGAATCGGGTATTAGCGCTCAAAACATTGTGCTGGCAGGTTTTAGCCAAGGTGGCGTCATGAGTTTATTTACCGGGTTGAGGTTTGAGCAAAAACTTGCAGGCATTATGGCATTGTCATGTTATTTACCCGCAGGAGAGGCTTTACCTGAGGGCTTAAGCGAAGCTAACAGTGATACGCCGATATTACAAAACCATGGTGAGCAAGATGAAGTGGTGCCATTATTTGCTGGAAAAATGGCCCATGATGCCTTAATCAAAGCAGGCTATTCGAGCAAGTGGCTTACTTACCCTATGGCACATAGTGTTATACCTGCGCAGTTGTCCCACATTGGTCAATGGCTAACCGATAAACTCGGGAAAGCATAACTGGCACTTTAGTGTGGCTGTTTCAAATTAAGTACAATGTCACTATTAACTTGTGATAGTTAAATGCTATAAAAAACAAGAGGCTTAGCGCTGTTATGGCGCTGAGCCTTTTTTATATTCGAACAGCTCAATCATTTGGCTAAATCCCTTTTTATTATATTGGACAATCTGCGTGTATTAATAAAAACTAAATCATTGTTATTTAAAGTGATAACTTAAAAATAAATCACAATATTTAGTAAACTTTTGTTAAAATACAGCTCGTTTTATGTAGTGAAACTAGTTGCAAACAAATTGCAGGCAACTTGTATTAAATTGAAGGTTTACGGATAACATAATGATAAGAAAAATTCCGAGTCTACTGGTCGTCATCGGTGTATTAACCAGTTTAACTGCGTGTGATCGAAAACCTGACTGCGAAGATAATAATTGCACTAAATTTACTGTGGTGCATACCAATGATAATCATGGTCGTTTTTGGCATAACAAAGCGGGTGAGTATGGCATGGCAGCGCGGTTTACTGTCATTGATGGTATTCGTAAAGAGGTCGCCGCAAATGGTGGGCATACCTTAGTGTTATCAGGTGGCGACATCAATACGGGTGTACCAGAATCCGACTTACAAAACGCCATCCCCGATTTTATTGGCATGAATATGATTGGTTATGATGCCATGGCGGTGGGCAATCATGAATTTGATAACCCATTGTCAGTATTGGCAGAGCAAGCAGAGTTAGCGACATTTCCAATGTTGGCTGCCAATATCTATGATAAAGAATCTAATCAACGTTATTTTGAACCTTATAAAGTGTTCAAAGTGGGTGATATTGACATTGCTGTAGTGGGGTTGACCACTAACGACACACCAAAGCTAACTAATCCATTGCATACAGAATCGTTGATTTTTACCGATCCTATCGCGGAAATGAAGCAGTTGTTACCGCAAATAAAAGCCAATGAAACTGTAGACTTAGTGTTTGCAGCTACCCATATGGGCCATTATCAGGATGCAGATTTTGGCAGTAATGCCCCTGGTGATGTCACGATGGCTAGAGCGTTAGAGGAAGGGCAGTTAGACGCCATTATCGGCGGGCACTCGCAAAATCCAGTGTGTATGGCTGGTCGCAACAGTGAATATGATAAAACCTTCACCGCGGGTGACTCTTGTCGTCCAGACAAACAAAATGGCACTTGGATTATGCAAGCCCATGAGTGGGGACGCTTTGTTGGCCGCGCTGATTTTGAATACATTAACGGTAAATTGTATTTAGTGGACTACCGATTAATTCCAATTAACTTAAAGCGAATGGCTTTTGGTAAAAAGCTTGCTTGGCCAGTAGGTGAGCATGTTGAGCGTAACCCTGAGGTTGAAGCGGCGTTATTACCTTATCAGCAAAAAGGCAGCGCAGAGCTTGATGTGATCATAGGTAAAGTAGATGGGCTATTACAAGGCGATCGCAAGGTGGTGCGTGCCCAGCAAACCAATTTAGGTAGGTTAATTGCGAAAGTACACAGTAATAAAGTGCGCGCTGACTTTGGTATCATGAACTCTGGTGGCGTCAGAGCCTCTATTCCGGCAGGAAATATTGCTTATCGTGATGTGCTCACGGTGCAACCATTTTCAAATACTATTGGTTTAGCAGAAATGTCAGGTGACAAATTAATTAGCTATTTATCAAAAGTGGCTACCAATACCCGAACTAGCGGTGCTTATGCGCAATTTTACGGTATTGATATGACTGTAAAATGTCGTGATCAAGACGTTGAAATTCATAGTATTAATGGTCAGCCTTTTGATATATCGGCAACCTATCAGTTCTCTATTCCAAGTTTTAGCGCAGCAGGTGGTGACAATTACCCTAAGATTAATATTCTTGAAGCGGGTTATGTAGATGCCATTGAGCTTTATGAATACGTTAAGAAAGAGAAAAATATTCAAATTGAGGATTATAATCCGAAAAATGAAGTGAAATTTACCCAATCTAAAAGTTCATTAGGCTGCAGTATTTATTAGTATCCATGAGTTAATGTTAGCTTCTGTTAGCATTTAAACCTAAAGGCAACCACTTGGTTGTCTTTTTATTTGAAAATTTTTATCTTTTTAAGATATTGATTATTAA
>NZ_MCTY01000015.1:0-7504 GCF_002873635.1 Shewanella sp. 10N.286.52.B9 | reverse complement strand
AATCCAGCGAGTGCATTTTCGGTTACTGATGCTGGTGGAGTAGAAAAGAGTAAAGACAGAGCCTTAACCATCGAAGAGCTCACTCAATTTTTTAAAATCGCACGTGACAATAGCGACAGCTTTAGCCGTGGCAATTATCTCGCTTGTGCATTGCTGGTGACATTAGGGGTTAGGAAGTCGGAATTGGCAGAAGCACCATGGAAGGAATTTGATTTAGAGCAGCAAGTTTGGAACTTATCGAAAGAGCGCAGTAAATCCGGTGTTGGCATTGTTATCCCATTACCAGAGATCGTCATGGGCTGGATTGAAGAGTTAAAAATGAGAGCTTGTGGTTCCGAGTACGTATTCCCTAACAGGCGCTCAAGTAAAAATGCACATATGGGCAAAGACACCCTTAACAGAGCCATCACTAAACTCTTTGGTCATGAAGCTGGCAAAAAGAAGCAACCACCCAACTTAATGGGTGATATGGCACACTTTACCGTCCTTGACTTACGCCGTACTTGCCGCACCCTACTAGCCAAACAAGGTACGCTCGGGCATGTAGCAGAGCGATGCCTAAATCATAAGCTTAAAGGTGTTGAAGGCATTTATAATCAGCATGATTATTTTGAAGAGCGGAGAGAGGCTTTAAGTAAGCTAGCTACAGCACTCCAGTCGTCCATTTAGTTTCTTTTACTATTATGCTCAGCCAAACTATGCCCATCAACATGAGGCTTGTGGTGCTAAAGTCTAGCGTAAACTTCGCTCATAAACAGGCATGATTTCAGTGAGTTCATTTGCCGCTTGCATTTCATCTAGTTTAGCCAGCTTCAACGATAGTCTATATCCAGAAGTAGAATCACACTGGATCGCTTGGTCCAGTGCAATAACTTCACCAAGTTCAAGTAACCAGTATTCGTCTTCCCCAACTTTTGAGACCTTAATACCCGCTTGCTCAGGAGTAATATCATCACGCTGTAACTGCACTGCATTTTTAACTCGGTAAACCATCGTTATTTCAAGCTGGCTTTCATTGTTGGCTATCACTGCCAAGTATCTCAACTCTTGAGCTATATGTTTTCCGAATTTCCGATCGAATACAGTGACTGGAATATGAAACCACTTTGCCAATCCATTGTTAAAATTATCAATGTACTCTTGTTCACGGCTTTCACCAAGTTTCGAAATCAAAACAAGATCATGGTGAAGAACTTGCTGCATTCCTGAGTATGGAATACGTGCTGGTTCATTAACATAAAGATCATCACGTATCGATTCAGTAGTATAAGCGCTGACACCCGTTCCTAGCTGATGCTGTAAAAAGGCTTTGAGCCAGGAGTTCTTGTTGCCATTAGCATTAGGCAGCAAAGCAAAGGCACCAATCCCGACTTCAGCTATCATCGATTGGTATGGATTTTCATCATTTTTTTGGTCATAAAAGCCTGGGTATAAAGCAAAGGCACCAAAAACTGGACGGCTTTTGCTTCTAGACTCTTTTTGCTCATCAACTCGAATTAAGGCATCTCTATACCGGTGCATCTGATTAATCGCATCGTCGGGCACGTAATCGTTACAATCAATATCATCTACGTCATATCGATTGTTTTGGGTCTTTATGCGGTATTTTGCATCAAACAACCAAATGCACGCCTTACCATCAGGGAAAGTAACTTCTAACAATATGTCGGGTTTTTGTGTCACACCAAACGACCGAATATGTTTACCGTCTCGACGAAAGACTGGTTCATGGGCTAACTTTGCCCTAAGCCCATCGGCTCGTTCAAATGCAAATGCAAATGCCCCCGCACCAGTTAAACCATCTTTAAGTTGTAATTTAAAATAGTCATTAAGCTTTAGCTTTGTTTTTTTGTGTTCATTTTCTTGAAAGCCAAGCACTTCTAATAAAATTGTTCGTATTTCTAAAAAGCACCATACTTCATACGTTTCCGCGACAGACTTCATTGACACTGTTGAGTGCTTCGCAAAAATATCCAAGTAGTATTTTAGTTCCTGCCACACCTTGTAAACCGTGCTGTAGCCCGTTTTTTGCTGCAAAACTAGAGATTCACGATGCTGCCCACTAAAGTGCCCCACCTCTTTCAAGAAGCTGTGTTTTTCCATTTTCATCAGTGGCTGTTGCCACTCTTTCAACTCATTCAAGAAGCGCTCAGATAGACGGGCATACGTTTTCTCACCTTTGTTGTTATCAGCCTCGAGCTTCTGGGACATTCTTTCTAGCTGCTGTTTACATTGAACAACGACCATCTTGATGTATCTATTTTCTGGCGTATCTACACTGAGGTGCTGTTTTTGTTGTTGATATCGCTTGTCATATATTTTATTGTCAATATCCTCTTTTACGCGCTCAGACAATCGATTTGATAAACGACCTTTGAGTCGATCTGCTCTAATACTAACGTTTTTTTTCTGTAATCGGTTATGTGGTGAGTTTGCGATAACTTTCAACCCGACCTCAAGTGACGTTCTCAACGCCTTAAACTGCGCTAACCACAATAGTGGGAAGTTACCACGATGTTGACTCTTATCTGCGCTTTGTTCGGTATTCTCCGCCAAGCTGAACCGCCATAATGGAAAGGTCTCATCGATCCGGCGATACATAGCAGGTAAGTCGTTGTTCAGCTGCATCTTCGTTGGCAAGACTTCTAGGGTCAGCTTAAGTCGCTTTTCCTTGCCTTTAATGCAATAAGTAAGAGGTAACGAAAATTGGCCAATATCATTACCTGTATTAATAGTACCAATTAGGCTGGCTGCACTATGTTTGCGTTTAGACGTAAACCGGAAAGCATCAACAACCCCTTTAAGAGCATGAGTGATAAAAGCCTGTTCAATGCCTTCTTGCAAAAATACCCACTCAAATTGATATTGAGCATTTTCAAAAAATAACGGGGCTGGAAGAGTTACCTCAGACAAAGGAGAGTCATCAATCAGCACACTCTTTTGGTCACAGATGGTTATGTTTTCTGGTCTGATTGCAGGCTGAATTTGCAATTTACTAAGAGGTGTCCGTACTCCTCTTTGGCTAAGCATATTGAAATAAGTACTTTGCCTTGCCTCAAGGTGCTGGCTACTTATTGTTAACTCCCACTCAGGTGTTTCTATACAAATCAAAGTTTGCATGCCTACCACCTTTTATGGCCAAAAACTTGTAAAGCCATTATTCAATTGGTCGCTCATCCATTCAAGTTTTCCCTTGCTTCGACACTCTATTGTTATTAGAGGATCATCTTCAAGCGATTTACGAAATAGATCTTGGCGAGACTTTGTAGCCCAAATCTTATTCAACTGCTCGCTAAGTAGTGCACTAAGCTGCTCTAATATTGAGTTATCGCTATCACCTTTCGTGAGCTTATCAATGTCACCTTCTATACGAGGTAACACCTTACACATTAAAAAGTCATCCCATACAGATTGAAGCTCGACTTCATTATTGGGTTTTTGTGTAATTACAGTTAGAAGCAATTCATTTAAAGCACGGTATGCAAGCTTAAATGGGGTGTTTTCCAAAATATCATTAATTTGCTTTAGGAAAGCGACAGACAAAGTGCCATCTTTATCAAAAGTACTACTTAGTTCAGTCTTGTTTCGTCCATCAGTAAGCACTGGGTAGCTAAGCGCTTTAGGTTCTGAGGTTGCATCAAAAAAGGCATCAAAATCATTAGGAAAGAACTCACCAAAATCAAAAGTTAATGCTCGATCAATTACTTTTCGAGAGAAACCATGTGTGGTTTCATCCATATTGACCGTACCCGCTACAATTAAATTAAACGGGATGCTAATGCCATTAGCAACAAAGTGGTCCCATAACTCATCGTGGTCAATTAATCCCAACTCACCCTTAAGTTTATCTTTATCAACCGCCTCAAACACTGTCGCTTTTAATAGCGGATCGCATTGGTAAGTAAAATCATTACCTTGCCAAGCCCATTCTCTGGTTTCTAGCACGGAGAGATAATCTGCGAAATACTGCTCTACCGGTGCCAGATTCATTTCATCTAAACAAAGCCAGTAAGGTTTTACTTGTCGCTGTTGGTTTTTCTCACCAACCACCTCTTTACCTTGGAGAGTGATCCCAGCATCTTTTATCGCAATCCAAGCCTTCACTATAAACTTCAGTACATCGGTAACAATGTACTCAGCATTATCGTTAAGCCTTGATGTATAGCCTAATAAATCTGATGGCTCATGCCAATCAGGGCGGACTGACGTCAGGCGGTACGTGTCTTCTATTGAGCCAGTTTTTTCGGCTTGCTTACGGACAAAACGAGTTTTACCTGTACCCGAGATACCAGCTAGGAGAAGGAACGGCTTGCTAATAGTTGCTTCTATATCGGAACTTGATGAAGACAACGAGATAACTTTACTGGGTTTGCTCCCTAAACTCAGATTAAAATCTTCGCATACATCAAAGTCTGTAATATTCACTATGTGTTTTATTTCTAATTTAGCATATAGAGTTTGCGCAAATGGTGCACCACTTAGCTCGCTAGCCTTCTTTTTTATTAGCCCTCCATCTATCTTTACGGCTTTATTCCCATCATCACCGTTATATAACTTTAGCAAATCTTCTCGGGCGCAAGGTATAGGTGATGAGAAGTCTAGGGTGTTATTTTCTTCTTCGTAAAAAAAAGCACTGTATATATCTGTTGGGAACTGCTTCTTAAAAAATGAAATAGCATGTTCAGTTGAGTCAAATTTCTCCCACCAAAAAAGAGTCACACAAGTATCTAAGGCTGGGATTTTTCTTCCCTTAAGATAAGCGGTTTTTGCCTTATCAAGCCATGATTCTGAAAACAACGCATGCCAATCCTTTTTTGAATACCTAGCATCAGGCTCCACAAGTCCAAAAGCTTTATCCGCAAGAAGAGAAAAACCCTCCATATCTGCCTTTGCCTGCCTCAGCGGAATCAGCCACTCTTTAATATTAATGCAATAAATAAGCAGCCCTAAAAAAGTATCTCCACGAACAGTAAGATCGGAAATACGACCTCTACAAGCAAATAAATCTTCTTTATTAACGTATCCCATTTATAAATATTCCTTTATTTTTTTAGCCAATCTATCAATTACGGATACTGTCACAGAATTTCCAAGCTGCTTATATGATTGGGCATTAGAAGTTTCAAATTTAAACGAAGAAGGGAAACCTTGTAACAACAAGCTTTCATGAACAGTTAGCTTTCTTCCTATATCCCACAGCTTAGGTACTCTATTGGCAATAATTGTTGGTGCATATGTATCTAAACATGCATAAAAAGCTTCCTGAATTTGTGTCTTTGCGACATCTCCAACGTGAAACCTTAAAGCCCCATCTGCTTTTTGGAAAGAAAATACGCCATGCTTCCCCTTTTTTGTGTGCGGAGCATATTTAGAGCTATCGTGCTTGACTCGCTCTTCCAAAGAAGAGCGCGAGAAGTGATATTCTATCCTTTCTTTTTCAAAATCAGTTATTTGGTAAGCTTTGCCTGACTCTTCTAAATCAACAATATCTCTTAATGTTGTATTTCTACCTTCTGAAGAGGGGAATTCGAAGTTTGAAGCAAGATCTTTTCTCATTGCCACACAAAACCATCGCTCTCTAAATTGAGGAACTCCATAATCAAAACTATTGAGAATTGTCCAAAATGGTACATAACCCGCTTCATCTAAGGCTTTCAAAGCGATAAACATCGTTTCACCTTTGTCATGGGACTTAAATCCTTTTACATTCTCTAGTAAAGCTACTTTGGGTCTTTTACTTTCCAATATTCGTAAAACATCAAAAAATAGTGTCCCTCTAGTTTTATCCTCAAACCCCTCACACAGACCTGAATAACTAAATGGTTGACAAGGAAAACCTGCTAGAAGAACATCGTGCTCAGGTATATCTTCTTCGTTAATTTTTGTAATATCACCTAAAGGTAACTCACCATGATTCAACTTGTAGGTTCCTTGGGCAAACTTATCAAATTCAGATGAAAAAACACAAGTACCACCATTTTGCTGAAACCCTAACCTCATACCACCTATGCCCGCAAAGAGATCAATGAACTTAAAGCTCCCGTTTTCTGATGGTTTCAACTCCAATCCACCAAAGACTTGATTAAAAAAGTCCAAACGGTCAGTAAACACGCCTTCACTCGCCAAGCAAGCAATAACTTCTTTTTTCAAGTTGTCAGCAGACGCTAATTCTTCCCTACAAAATAATTGACTATCTGTAGCAATAGCATGCAACCATTGATCAATTAAGGCTTCAACTTCACTGTCTTGTGGTACATGTGGAATGGCTAAAGGCTTCAGAAGTGCTTCTGCTTTTAGAATGGTATTAGATTTATTATTCATTATTCACTACTACTAAAAATTCTTGATAGATGGCCTTAGGACAGAGCATTTTATTCATATGCTGCATTTCAACTAAGTTGTATTTTCCTAAAGTTTTCAGTGTTCTCGATACATTACTTACAGCGCGTCCAGTTAAGATGGCTAGTTCTGTCACTGACTGAGGTTGTTGTTCCGCGATTACTTTTAACAAGTATTGGTTTTCTTTCGATAGTACATTAGCCACCGATTTCAGAGAATCGAACCAAATATCCACGGTATAATCTGGATCTAATTGCTGCCCACGAATTCCTATCACGCAACGCTTTTGTCTTATCTCTTCTGCCACAATCATTCAAACCTACACTGTATGAATACACACATTAAATGCTATCTTATCAGCAGGTGATAATTGGACAAGTGATTTTTATATTTTTAGCTACCCCTCCACACCTATAACGTCCCACACTACCACTCCAACTTTCGTTCTTTATGGAAGCTAGAGACAGACATGCCAAGTAACTCTGCGGCTTTCGATTCCCCAATATACTCCTCACCTAAAGCACGGTAAATTGTACGTCTGCATTATTGTGACTTATAGTCTAAGGACCTTTGATGCAACACCTACGATAATCAGGTAAATATCATCACATTAAACACACAGAAATGAGTAAATTAAAAAAACTGAACCTCCCATATGAAGAAACTTATCTTGGATTTGATATTTACATTGAGACAAACCCAGATGAGTACCGCGAAGGTTTTTGCTGGTCAATAAGCCGAAATGACGAAGAACATGATTATGGGCTAGACTTTGAAGCTCAGCAGGCCCTTGAAGCAGCTTATAAGGCTATCGAAAAGTTAACCAGCTAATCGACAGCCTTAACCATTTTTAGGTGATTATGGAGTGTTTCAACAAATTCTGATTGACTTACACCCAAAGCCAAAACGATCGTTTCTAATGAGTCCAAAGTAATATTTCGAACACCACGTTCTACTCCGGAGATATAAGTTCTATCTATCCCTGACTTCCTTGCCAATTGCTCTTGGCTCAAACCAGCGTCAAGACGTAAGCTTTTCAATGTTGATGCGGTTACCTGCCTTAAAATCATTCTCGTTTCATCAATGTATTCAATTACCCCTAGCATCAACTTTTCAAACTAAAAACTCAACAGACTATGAGTCACATTGTAGTGGTCAAGAAATA
>NZ_MCTY01000014.1:0-15788 GCF_002873635.1 Shewanella sp. 10N.286.52.B9 | reverse complement strand
ACTTTTGACAATACAGCTGAGATAGCTGCTGTAAGAGTAGTTTTACCATGGTCGACGTGACCAATTGTACCCACGTTTACGTGTGGTTTACTACGTTCAAATTTTTCTTTAGCCACGATATATTCCTTTCTTTTCAGAAGTGCTCGACAACGAGCTATATAACAGTTAATTAAGTACTTAAAAATTTAAGTACGTGATTCAATAATTGCCTTTGCAATATTTGATGGTGCATCGTCGTACTTTAAGAACTCCATAGAGTATGAAGCACGACCCTGAGTTGCACTTCGCAAGTCAGTAGCATAACCAAACATTTCAGAAAGCGGTACAACAGCGTGGATAATTTTAACACCACCCAGACCATCATCCATACCTTCAATAATACCGCGACGTCGGTTCAAATCACCCACTACATCGCCCATGTTATTTTCAGGTGTGGTTATTTCCACTTTCATTGTGGGTTCTAGTAACACAGGGGTTGCTTCAAGCGCACCCTTTTTGAAGCCCATTGAACCAGCAATTTTGAAAGCCATCTCATTTGAGTCGACATCATGATATGAGCCGTCAAATAAAGTCACTTTCACATCAAGCATTGGATAACCAGCTAATACGCCGTTATTCATTTGCTCTTGAATACCTTTGTCAACGGATGGGATGAATTCACGAGGAACTGCACCACCAACGATTTCGTTAACAAATTCGTAGCCTTGACCTTCTTCAGAAGGTTCAACTTTCAACCACACATGGCCAAACTGACCACGTCCGCCTGATTGACGTACGAACTTACCTTCCACTTCAACTGCTGAGCGAATTGTTTCACGATAAGCAACCTGAGGTTTACCTACGTTACAATCTACATTAAATTCGCGACGCATTCTGTCTACGATAATGTCTAAATGTAATTCACCCATGCCAGAAATCAATGTTTGAGCTGATTCTGCATCAGTTTCCACTCTAAAAGACGGGTCTTCAGCTGCTAATTTTTGCAGCGCAATCGCCATTTTATCTTGGTCTGCTTGCGAACGTGGCTCAACGGCAATAGTAATTACAGGTTCTGGAAACTCCATGCGTTCTAAAATCACTTTGTGATCATTTGCGCAAAGAGTATCTCCTGTTGTCACATCTTTTAAGCCAATTGCCGCGGCAATATCACCAGCACGAACTTCTTTCAGCTCGGTTCGGTCATTTGCATGCATTTGTACGATTCGGCCGACGCGTTCACGTTTCTCTTTGACAGAGTTGTAAACCGCTGCACCCGACTCTAATACGCCTGAATATACACGGATAAAGGTTAAAGTTCCAACAAATGGATCAGTCGCAATTTTAAACGCTAATGCCGCAAAAGGGGCATTATCGTCTGATGGACGTTCGACTTCATTATCGTTCTCGTCAATCCCTTTAATTGCAGGGACTTCAGTAGGAGCCGGTAAGTAATCGACCACACCATCTAAAACAGCTTGAACACCTTTGTTCTTAAATGCAGAACCACAAGTTGCTAATACTATTTCATTGTTAATTGTGCGCTGACGTAATGCTTGCTTGATCTCTAATTCTGATAGCTCACCTTCTTCAAGGTATTTTTCCATCAATTCATCAGAGGCCTCTGCAGCACTTTCCACGAGATACTCATGCATTTCTTCTGCCTTAGCGAGAAGATCTGCAGGAATTTCTTCATAAGAGAAAGTCGTTCCTTGGTCTTTTTCAGACCAATTAATTGCTTTCATCTTAATTAAATCAATAACCCCTTTAAAGTTCTCCTCAGCGCCAATATTCAATTGAATAGGGACACAAGTCGCACCTAGGCGGTTACGGATTTGGTCGATGACACTATCAAAGTCAGCACCTGCACGATCCATTTTATTAACGAATACCATGCGCGGTACCTGATACTTATCAGCTTGACGCCAAACAGTTTCAGATTGTGGCTCGACACCTGATGATCCGCAGAAGACAACAACTGCACCATCAAGTACTCGAAGCGAACGTTCTACTTCAATAGTAAAGTCAACATGACCAGGGGTATCGATGATATTAATACGATGTTCGGTGAATTGAGCATCCATACCACGCCAGAATGTGGTTACAGCAGCAGATGTGATAGTAATACCACGCTCTTGCTCTTGAACCATCCAGTCAGTGGTAGCGGCGCCGTCATGCACCTCACCGATTTTATGAGACAAACCGGTATAGAACAGAACACGTTCTGTTGTGGTAGTTTTACCTGCATCCACATGAGCAACGATACCGATATTACGATAACGCTCAATTGGGGTTGTACGAGCCACTATTTATACCCTCTCAACTAAAGCTAAAGTGCTTTAGAAAATATCAACAATATGGAGTGGGCTAACGCCCACTCCATCAAATTACCAACGGTAATGAGCAAAGGCTTTGTTAGCTTCAGCCATGCGATGCACGTCTTCACGCTTCTTAACAGCAGTACCTTTGTTTTCAGATGCGTCTAGCATTTCACCAGCTAGACGTAGAGCCATAGATTTTTCACCACGCTTGCGAGCAGCTTCAACTAACCAGCGCATCGCTAGTGCGTTACGACGCACTGGACGAACTTCACATGGTACTTGATAAGTTGAACCACCAACGCGACGAGATTTAACTTCGACTGATGGACGAACATTATCAAGAGCAGCTTCAAGGATGCTTAAATGCTCTTCGCTTTTCTTTTCAGCGACAACATCTAATGCTTGGTAGATAATTTTTTCAGCAGTTGACTTTTTACCGTCAACCATAATGACGTTGATGAACTTAGCCAACAACTCACTTTTGAACTTTGGATCTGGTAGGATTTTACGTTGTCCTACAACGCGACGTCTTGGCATAACAATTCTCCGTATGCTTCAGGTACTTCCAAAACTGGAATTTTTTTAACTAGCTTGGCCTTACTTAAACGGACAAGTTACGACTTAGGACGCTTAGCACCGTACTTAGAACGGCCGTTGCGACGAGCACTTACGCCAGCACAATCTAATGCACCGCGAATAGTGTGGTAACGCACACCAGGTAGATCTTTAACACGACCACCACGGATTAGAATTACACTATGTTCCTGCAAGTTGTGACCTTCACCACCGATGTACGAAGTAACTTCGAAACCGTTAGTTAAGCGAACACGTGCTACTTTACGTAGTGCAGAGTTAGGTTTTTTAGGAGTAGTTGTGTACACACGAGTACAAACTCCACGTTTTTGTGGACACGCATTCAACGCTGGCACGTTAGTCTTTTCGACTTTTGGCGAGCGAGGCTTACGTACCAACTGGTTTACAGTTGCCATGAATAGCTCCGTTCAGTTGAAATATCTCAACAATTTTGTGTGAAAAATCTATATCCCACTATGATGGGACGCGAAAGTTTAGAAAGGTAATGGCCAACTGTCAAGAAATAGACAACTTTTCATGCAATTTCCAATAAAAAAGGCGCCAAAGGCGCCTTTTTTAACATACCATTTACTTTAATCAGCACTTCCGGCTAAGTTAAGTAAGTCAGCTAAGTTCTTCTCTGCTTCACTTGCAGTGATCACTGGCGCTTCTGCATTGTCTGATTTGACATTCGCACGAGCTTCATTACGAGCTGTGTGATATGCATAACCGGTACCAGCTGGGATTAGACGACCAACAATTACGTTTTCTTTCAGACCACGTAATGGATCGCTCTTACCGCCAACAGCAGCTTCGGTTAGTACGCGAGTTGTTTCCTGGAACGATGCAGCTGAGATGAATGATTCAGTAGCCAAAGATGCTTTGGTAATACCTAATAATTCACGCTCAAACTTCGCAGGTGCTTTGCCTTGTGCTTCAAGTTCGCGGTTAGCGATCTTAACGCGGGCAACTTCAGCTTGTTCACCGACTAAGAATTCGGTATCACCAGCGTCAGTAATTAAGCACTTACGTAGCATTTGGCGAATAATCACCTCAATGTGCTTATCATTGATTTTAACGCCCTGTAGGCGGTAAACGTCTTGAACTTCATCAACAATATAGTTAGCAACATGATGGATGCCACGTAAACGTAGGATGTCATGCGCAGCTTCTGGGCCGTCAGCAATAACTTCACCACGTTCAACTTTTTCACCTTCGAACACGTTCAGGTTACGCCATTTAGGGATCATTTCTTCATAATGATCACTACCATCAGCAGGGCTGATGACTAGACGTACTTTACCTTTGGTTTCTTTACCGAATGAGATAGTACCCGAGATTTCAGCAAGGATAGCAGGCTCTTTTGGTTTACGAGCTTCGAACAAGTCAGCAACACGTGGTAGACCACCGGTAATATCGCGAGTTTTAGACGATTCCTGAGGAATACGTGCTAAAGCATCACCAACGTTAATTTGTGCATTATCGTCTTTCGCTACAATCGCGTTACCAGGTAAGAAATACTGCGCAGGTACATCGGTACCCGGGATCATAAGATCGTTGCCATCAGCGTCGATTAGACGGATAGCAGGACGCATTTCTTTACCAGCTGTGCTACGAGCACTTGGGTCAAGTACCACAATCGAAGACAGACCAGTTAGGTCATCTGTTTGACGCGTCATAGTAACGCCTTCAATCATGTCTACGAATTTAACTGAACCGGCTACTTCAGAAATAATTGGGTGAGTATGTGGATCCCAGTTCGCAATAATTGCGCCTGCTGCCACTTCACTGTCTTCCAACACTTCTAAAACAGTACCGTAAGGTACTCTGTAACGCTCTTTTTCACGACCTAGTTCGTCAATGATTGCAAGTTCAGATGAACGAGAAACAATAACTAACTTGTTGTCGATGCTCTTAACGTATTTCGCATTATGAAGCTTCAGTGTACCTGAGTTCTTAACTTGAACATTGTTTTCAGCAGAGTCACGAGATGCTGCACCACCAATGTGGAAGGTACGCATCGTAAGCTGTGTACCTGGCTCACCGATTGATTGAGCAGCAACTACACCGATAGCTTCACCGTGGTTAATGATATGACCACGAGCTAAGTCACGACCGTAACATGCGGCACAAACACCAAAGTCTGTTTCACATGAAATTACAGAACGTACGATAACTTCATCAACGCTGTGCTCTTCAAGAAGATCACACCATGCTTCGTCAAGTAGCGTATTGCGTGGAGCAAGTACTTTTTCAGTACCAGGCTCAAGTACGTCAATAGCAACAACACGACCAAGAACACGTTCACGAAGAGGCTCTTTAACATCACCACCTTCAATCAACGGCTTCATGGTTAAGCCAGCTTCAGTGCCACAATCATCTTCAATAACAACTAGATCTTGTGCAACGTCAACAAGACGACGAGTTAGGTAACCCGAGTTAGCTGTTTTCAATGCGGTATCGGCAAGACCTTTACGCGCACCGTGAGTAGAGATGAAGTACTGAAGTACGTTTAGACCTTCACGGAAGTTCGCAGTAATTGGGGTTTCGATGATTGAGCCATCTGGCTTAGCCATCAGACCACGCATACCCGCTAACTGACGGATCTGAGCAGCACTACCACGAGCGCCCGAGTCAGCCATCATATAGATGCTGTTAAACGAATCTTGCTCTTCTTCTTCGCCATCACGATTGATAACAACTTCTTTCTTCAAGTTGTCCATCATCGCTTTAGAGATTTTATCGTTGGTACTTGCCCAAATATCGATAACTTTGTTGTAACGCTCACCAGCGGTAACCAGACCTGATTGGAACTGCTCTTGAATTTCAAGCACTTCACGTTCAGCTTCTTCAACTAAAGTGTACTTCTCATCTGGGATAACCATATCGTTGATACCAACAGAGGCACCTGAGATAGTTGCATAACGGAAACCGGTATACATTAATTGGTCAGCAAAGATAACAGTATCTTTTAGGCCTAGCGCACGGTAACAAGTGTTCAATAGTTTCGAGATTTGCTTTTTACCCATGTTCTGGTTAACCAGTTCATACGGTAAGCCTTTAGGCAAGATCTGCGATAACAATGCACGGCCCACTGTAGTATCTACAATACGACGGCTTTGAGTCTTTTCACCATTGTCGTCAGTTGAAGTCTCTGTAATACGTACTTTAACGCGTGCATGCAATTCTGCAGCACCTGTTGCGTACGCTTTTTCAACTTCATCAACAGACATAAATGTCATACCTTCACCACGGCCGTTAACACATTCACGGCTGGTATAGTAAAGACCAAGTACCACGTCTTGAGAAGGCGTGATTACTGGCTCACCATTTGCTGGAGAAAGGATGTTGTTTGTCGACATCATTAACGAGCGAGCTTCTAATTGAGCTTCAAGCGTTAACGGTACGTGCACAGCCATTTGGTCACCATCGAAGTCGGCGTTATATGCCGCACATACTAATGGGTGCAATTGAATAGCTTTACCTTCAATTAGTACCGGCTCAAATGCCTGGATACCAAGTCTATGAAGTGTTGGTGCACGGTTAAGCATAACTGGATGTTCACGAATTACTTCGTCTAAAACATCCCATACTTCTGGCTGTTCGCGTTCAACCATTTTCTTAGCAGCTTTAATCGTAGTAGCTAAACCACGACCTTCTAGCTTGCCATAAATGAATGGTTTGAATAGCTCAAGTGCCATCTTCTTAGGAAGACCACACTGGTGCAGACGTAAAGTAGGACCTACGGTAATTACCGAACGGCCTGAGTAGTCAACACGCTTACCAAGTAAGTTCTGACGGAAACGACCTTGCTTACCTTTGATCATATCGGCCAAAGATTTTAGCGGACGCTTGTTAGAACCTGTAATAGCACGACCACGACGACCATTATCTAATAGCGCATCAACAGACTCTTGTAACATACGCTTTTCGTTACGTACGATAATGTCTGGCGCAGCTAAGTCTAATAGACGTTTTAGACGGTTGTTACGGTTGATTACACGACGGTAAAGGTCGTTCAAATCAGACGTAGCAAAACGTCCGCCATCTAGTGGTACTAGAGGACGTAAATCAGGTGGTAGAACCGGTAGAACTTTTAAGATCATCCACTCAGGCTTGTTACCTGAAGTGAAGAATGCTTCCATCAGTTTAAGGCGTTTAGTGACCTTTTTACGACGGGTTTCAGAGTTGATTGAAGGCAACTCTTCACGCATTTGTTCGATCTGTTCTTCTAAATCAATTGCACGTAGCAAGTCTAAGACTGCTTCAGCACCCATTTTAGCTTCGAACTCGTCACCGTATTCTTCAAGTGCATCAAGATACGTTTCTTCAGTAAGCATTTGGCCACGTTCAAGACTGGTCATGCCAGGCTCGATCACAACAAATGATTCGAAGTAAAGTACACGTTCGATGTCACGAAGTGTCATATCAAGCATTAAGCCGATACGAGACGGAAGTGATTTCAAGAACCAAATGTGGGCAACTGGGCTTGCAAGATCAATATGACCCATGCGCTCACGACGCACTTTAGTCTGTGTAACTTCAACGCCACACTTCTCACAAATAACACCACGGTGCTTCAAACGCTTGTATTTACCACACAAACATTCGTAATCTTTCACAGGACCGAAAATACGCGCACAGAATAAACCTTCACGTTCAGGTTTAAAGGTACGGTAGTTAATGGTTTCTGGTTTTTTAACTTCACCAAAAGACCAAGAACGGATTAGATCTGGCGAAGCCAAACCAATTTTGATTCCGTTAAATTCTTCAGTCTTGCTTTGCTGTTTAAGAAACTTTAATAAGTCTTTCACGTTTCTCTCCTGAAGGAGTTAAACCAGATGCCTTGCTATTGCAAAGCATCCTTGGTTACCAAACATTGCTTAAGAGCGATGCTTACTCTTGATCCAACTCGATATTAATACCAAGTGAACGAATTTCCTTCAACAATACGTTGAAAGACTCAGGCATGCCTGGGTGCATCTGATGGTTACCGTCGACGATGTTTTTATACATCTGAGTACGACCGTTAACGTCATCTGATTTAACCGTTAGCATTTCCTGAAGAGTATATGCAGCACCGTATGCTTCTAGTGCCCATACTTCCATCTCACCGAAACGCTGACCACCGAATTGAGCTTTACCGCCCAATGGTTGTTGTGTAACTAAGCTGTACGAACCGGTTGAACGGGCGTGCATCTTGTCATCAACTAAATGGTTCAATTTAAGCATGTACATGTAACCAACAGTTACTTTACGCTCAAATTCGTTACCGGTACGGCCGTCACATAATGTTAACTGGCCAGATGAAGGTAAGCCTGCAAGTTCAAGCATTTGCTTGATCTCTTTCTCTTTAGCACCATCGAAAGCTGGCGTAGCAATTGGTATGCCGCCTCTCAGGTTCTTAGCTAAGCGCACTACTTCATGGTCGCTAAATGTACTGATGTCGACTTTCTGAAGAACGTCATCACCTAAGTCATAAACCTGCTGAATGTAGCTACGTAGCTCTGCCAGTTCGCGTTGCTCTTCAAGCATAGCAGTAATACGATTACCGATACCTTTAGCTGCAGCACCTAAGTGGACTTCTAGTACCTGACCAATGTTCATACGCGATGGTACGCCCAATGGGTTAAGTACGATATCAACTGGATCACCAGTTTCATCGTAAGGCATGTCTTCGATAGGACAAATCTTAGAGATTACACCCTTGTTACCGTGACGACCCGCCATCTTATCACCAGGTTGGATAGTACGTTTAACTGCTAGGTAAACCTTAACAATTTTCAGTACACCAGGTGCTAAGTCATCACCTTGGGTGATCTTACGACGCTTAACTTCAAACTTCTTATCGAAGTCTGCTTTTAGCTCTTCATGTTGCTCAGCTAATTGCTCAAGTTCAGTTTGTTTAGCTTCGTCATCGATAACTTGAATTAATACATCTTTACGCGGTAGCTCTGCTAATTTAGCTTCTGAGAAACCGGTAGATAGTAATAAGTTACGCGCACGGCTCAACACACCTTCTTCAAGGATCTGGAACTCTTCGCCTAAATCTTTGCGAGCTTGGCTAACATGCATCTCTTCAATTTCAAGCGCACGTTTATCTTTCTCGATACCGTCACGAGTGAATACTTGAACGTCGATGATGGTGCCTTTAACAGAGTTAGGTACACGTAAAGAGCTGTCCTTAACATCTGAAGCTTTCTCACCGAAAATTGCACGCAATAGCTTCTCTTCTGGCGTCAGCTGAGTTTCACCTTTAGGTGTCACTTTACCAACTAGAATGTCGCCGCCTTTAACTTCAGCACCAATGTAAACGATACCTGATTCATCTAGTTTAGATAAAGCAGACTCACCTACGTTTGGAATATCAGCTGTGATTTCTTCGCTACCTAGTTTCGTATCACGAGCAATACATGAAAGCTCTTGGATATGAATAGTAGTAAAACGATCTTCTTGCGCTACGCGCTCAGAAATTAAGATAGAATCTTCGAAGTTATAACCATTCCACGGCATGAACGCGATACGCATGTTTTGACCAAGAGCCAAATCACCTAAATCGGTTGATGGACCGTCAGCTAATACATCACCACGTACAATTGGATCACCAACAGAACAACAAGGACGTTGGTTAATACAGGTGTTTTGGTTTGAACGGGTATACTTAGTTAAGTTGTAGATATCAATACCAGCTTCACCCGGTGTTAACTCTGCTTCATTAACTTTGATAACGATACGGCTAGCATCAACGTAATCAACAACACCGCCACGTTTCGCAGCAACAACAACACCAGAATCGACCGCTAAAGTGCGCTCAATACCTGTACCGACTAACGGCTTATCAGCACGTAAAGTAGGAACCGCTTGACGTTGCATGTTCGCACCCATCAATGCACGGTTAGCATCATCGTGTTCTAGGAACGGAATTAGTGATGCCGCAACAGAAATAATCTGTTGTGGTGATACATCCATATATTGAATGTCAGCAGCACGCATAAAGGTAGATTCACCTTTATGACGACAAGCAACTTGCTCTTCAATGATTCGGCTAGAACCATCTACTTCAATGTTTGCCTGTGCAATAACATAACGACCTTCTTCAATTGCTGACAAGTATTCAACTTCATCAGTAATTACACTATCAACAACCTTACGATAAGGCGTTTCTAGGAAGCCGTATGAGTTAGTACGTGCGAAACTTGCTAAAGAGTTAATTAGACCAATGTTTGGTCCCTCTGGCGTTTCAATCGGACATAGACGACCATAGTGAGTCGGATGTACGTCACGTACTTCGAAGCCTGCACGTTCACGAGTCAAACCACCTGGGCCTAAAGCAGAAATACGACGCTTATGCGTTACTTCTGAAAGCGGGTTGTTTTGATCCATGAATTGAGACAGCTGTGAAGAACCAAAGAATTCTTTCACTGCTGCCGAAATAGGCTTCGCATTGATAAGATCTTGTGGCATCAACTCGTTCAAGTCGCCTAATGATAGACGTTCACGAACAGCACGCTCAACACGAACTAGACCAACACGGAATTGGTTTTCAGCCATTTCGCCAACGCTACGAATACGACGGTTACCAAGATGGTCGATATCATCGACTTCATCGTCACCATTACGGATTTCGATGATTTTCTTCATAACGTGTACGATGTCTTCTTTAGACAATACGCCAGCGCCTTCGTCTTCAGCAATCTCAAGACGACGGTTGAACTTCATACGACCTACTTTAGATAAGTCATAACGTTCTTCACTGAAGAACAAGTTCTGGAATAAGCTTTCAGCAGCATCTTTGGTTGGTGGCTCACCTGGACGCATCATGCGGTAGATTTCAACTAATGCTTCTAAGCGGTTAGTTGTAGAATCGATACGTAATGTGTCAGAAATATAAGCACCATGATCAAGATCGTTGATAAACAAAGTATCAACTTCTTTAATGCCTGCTAAAGAAAGTTTAGCAAGGTCTTCAAGGGTGATTTCAGCATTGGCGCTAACAAGTACTTCACCAGTATCTTGATCGATATAATCTTGAGCAGCAAACTTACCAACAATGTAATCTACAGGTACTTCAAGTTCTGTAGTGGCAGTTTTTTCAAGTTGTTTAATGTGACGAGCAGTAATACGACGACCAGTTTCAACAAGAACATTGCCTTCTGAATCTTTAATATCGTAACTTGCAGTTTCACCACGTAAACGGTCTGGTACAAGTGCCATAACAAGAGAATCTTTCTTAATTTTGAACTGAGTACGTTCAAAGAATAAGTCTAAGATTTCTTGAGTAGAAAACTCAAGTGCACGTAGCATGATAGTCGCAGGTAATTTACGACGACGGTCAATACGTACAAATAAGGCATCTTTTGGATCAAATTCAAAGTCAAGCCATGAACCACGGTAAGGAATAATACGTGCGTTATATAACACTTTACCTGAAGAGTGGGTTTTACCACGGTCATGATCAAAGAATACACCTGGTGAGCGGTGTAACTGAGACACGATAACACGCTCAGTACCATTGATAACAAAAGTACCGTTATCAGTCATTAATGGGATATCACCCATGTAGACTTCTTGTTCTTTAATGTCTTTAACTGTGCCTGGTGCAGCTTCACGGTCATATAACACCATACGCAATTTAACGCGTAATGGAGCTGAATATGTAACACCGCGGATCTGACACTCTTTCACATCAAAAACTGGCTCGCCTAACTTATAACTGACGTATTGCAGTTCAGAGTTGCCAGAAAAGCTCTTGATGGGAAAAACGCTACGGAATGCGGCTTCGAAGCCACGTTCACCCGTAGGATCTTGATCGGTGAACTTCTTAAAAGAGTCTAATTGAATAGACAATAGGTACGGAATATCCAAAACTTTTGGGCGTTTGCCAAAGTCTTTACGAATACGCTTCTTTTCAGAATAGGAGTAAACCATGGGTTTCCTCTACTTACGAGATGTGACCAAGACTGAAATAATACAAAAGATTAAATCAGCACGTTTGCCCATCACCGTTAATGGCAAGAACCTAACCAGTAATCTCTGCTAGGAACTGCTAAAACTGGCGACAAACGGTGAATAAAAAATCGCCTGCGCATATAGCGCAAAAAAGGCCGACGGTTAAAAAACCGCCAGCCTCCGCCCGATTACTCGGGAGGTGGTAAGTTAAAGTATAACTTACTTAACTTCTACTTCAGCGCCAGCAGCAACTAGGTCTGCTTGAAGTGCTTCAGCTTCTTCTTTAGAGATAGCTTCTTTAACTGCAACTGGTGCAGATTCAGCCATCGCTTTAGCTTCTTTCAGGCCAAGACCTGTAGCGCCACGAAGTGCTTTAATAACAGCAACTTTGTTAGCACCGAAAGATGTCATAACAACGTCAAATTCTGTTTGCTCAACAGCAGCGGCAGCATCACCACCACCAGAAACTACTGCAGCTGCAGCAGAAACGCCGAATTTTTCTTCCATTGCTTCGATAAGTTCAACAACTTCCATTACAGACATTTCTGCGAAAGCTTCTAAGATTTGGTCTTTTGTGATAGACATAACAAAAAATTCCTATTGTACTGAATTCAATTTAATTAAGCGGCTAATAAAATATTAAGCTGCTTCTTTTTGATCGCGAAGAGCGGCCAAGGTACGAACAAACTTGCCAGCAGATGCTTCTTTTAGAGTCATCATTAACTGAGCTAGTGCTTCGTCGTAAGTTGGTAATTTCGCTAAACGATCAATATCTGCTGCAGGGATTACTTCCCCTTCAAAGGCTGCTGCTTTAATTTCAAACTTTTCTTGCGTAGCAGCGAAGTCTTTTAATAGACGTGCTGCAGCACCTGGGTGCTCGTTAGAAAAGGCAATTAAAGTAGGACCTGTAAACGTGTCGCTAAGGCACTCAAAATCAGTACCAGCTACAGCGCGTTTAACTAATGTATTACGTACTACACGTATAAATACACCAGCTTCACGAGCTGCTTTACGCAAACCGGTCATATCACCTACAGTTACACCGCGTGAATCGGCAACAACTGCAGATAAAGCACCTTTGGCTGCTTCGTTGACTTCAGCAACAATCGCTTTTTTGTCTTCGAGTCTTAATGCCATTGGCTTTACTCCTGGATTCTACCTAGGGAATTCCCTAGAATTAACCATGTTAAACACAAAGTGTTTAACGACTTACGGTGCAGATTTTCCAGCAGAACAAAATCTATCTGGGGGGTCTGACACCGTCTACGTAGGAAATTAAGTAATGGTTAGATTACACCTACGGTCTTGGACGGAAATCTATTCAATAAGCGGACTAATAAATTAGTAACACACGTAGAAAATAGACCTCAACCCACAAAGTGCGCGCATTATAGACTAATACGCACGCTTTGTATATTACTTAACTTCGTCTAAGCTACCTTGATCGATAGTTACGCCTGCACCCATAGTGGTAGAGATAGTAACTTTCTTCAAGTAAACGCCTTTAGCAACTGCAGGCTTAGCCTTTTTCAGTGCCGCTACAAGCGATTCTAAGTTTTCTTTAAGCTGAACTGGTGTGAAATCCACTTTACCGATAGTAGTGTGGATAATACCGTTCTTGTCGTTACGGTAACGAACTTGACCAGCTTTGGCATTTTTAACTGCATCAGCAACGTTAGGCGTTACTGTACCAGTTTTAGGGTTAGGCATTAAACCACGTGGGCCTAAGATTTGACCTAACATACCAACAACGCGCATTGCATCTGGAGATGCGATAACAACGTCAAAGTTCATTTCGCCAGCTTTAACTTGTGCAGCAAGATCTTCCATACCAACAAGTTCTGCACCAGCTTCTTTAGCTGCTTCAGCGTTTGCGCCCTGTGTAAACACAGCAACACGAACTTCACGGCCAGTACCATGTGGTAATACTGTAGCGCCACGAACGTTTTGATCTGATTTACGAGGATCGATACCTAGGTTAACAGCAACGTCAACACTTTCTACGAACTTAGCAGTTGCTAATTCTTTTAATAAAGCAGTAGCTTCATTGATGTCGTAGTTCTTAGTTCCGTCTAATTTTTCACGGATAACGCGCATGCGCTTAGTTAGCTTTGCCATTATATTAGTCCTCTACTACCAAACCCATTGAACGTGCAGTACCTTCAATTGAGCGAGTCATCGCTTCAATATCAGCGCCAGTCATATCAGTAGCTTTTGATTCAGCAATTTCTTGAACTGCGCTACGCTTGATAGTACCAACTTTCTCAGTGTTCGGACGGCCAGAACCAGACTTAAGACCTGCAGCTTTCAATAATAAGAAAGATGCTGGAGGAGTCTTAGTTTCGAACGTGAAAGAACGGTCGTTGTATACAGTGATAACAACAGGAATTGGCATGCCTTTTTCGAACTTTTCAGTACGAGCGTTGAATGCTTTACAGAATTCCATGATGTTCACACCTTTTTGACCTAAAGCAGGTCCAACTGGTGGAGACGGGTTTGCAGCACCGGCTGCTACTTGTAGCTTAATATAAGCTTCAATTTTCTTTGCCATGTCGACATATCCTCAGTTTGGGTTCAAACGCGTATCGGCTACATGCCAATATGCTCCCCTTGAAAATTACGGGTGCGAATTATACAAAAATTCGCACCCGCAAACAAATACTATTTGTAGTTAATTTAATCAGCTCTTTTCAACTTGATCGAAATCAAGTTCAACAGGAGTAGAGCGACCGAAGATCATTACTGAAACCTTAACGCGGTTCTTGTCGTAATCAACTTCTTCGATAGTGCCATTAAAATCAGCAAATGGACCATCGTTAACACGAACAACTTCACCAGGTTCATACATAACGCGATGAGTCGGTGACTCAACTGTGTCTTGTAAACGCTGAAGAATGGCATCCGCTTCTTTGTCTGAAATAGGCGCTGGACGGTCAGATGTACCACCGATAAAGCCCATAACACGTGGAATACTTTTAACTAAATGCCAGCTTTCGTCATTCATTTCCATCTGTACTAATACATAGCCAGGGAAGAATTTACGTTCGCTTTTGCGACGCTGACCTGCACGCATTTCAACCACTTCTTCTGTCGGTACTAATACCTCAGCGAAGTAATCTTCCATGTTGTGCATTTTTATGTGTTCAAGCAATGTTTTACATACACGGCCTTCATAGCCCGAGAATGCTTGGATCACATACCATCTTTTTTTAGCTTCTGTTGCTTCAGTCATGTAAATGCCTATACGCCAGTAATTAGGTTAACAACGCGCAAAAGTACCCAGTCGAAACCCCAAAGGATAACGGCTACGACAGCTGTTGCAGCAAGAACAATGAATGTAGTGTTTAGCGCTTCTTGACGCGTAGGCCAAACCACTTTACGAACTTCAATGTGAGCTTCACGAGCAAAAGATAAAGCTTCTTTACCTTTCACGGTTTGCAGAGCAATAAAACCTGCAAGAACAAAGGCAACAATTACGCCTAAAGCGCGTACCACAACACTGGCTTCGCCAAATGCTTGGTTGCCAATAACAGCGGCGGCAATCAATATAACTGCTATGCCCCACTTAACAATATCCAGAGAATTAGTCTGGTTTTCAGTATTTGTTGTCATCGGTTGGTTCCGTTACTCACTAAGAGACCTGAGCTTAAAATTGATAAAGTGTACCATTATCAATCAGTACTTCCGAATTAAGCCACGAAAAGCATCAGCTCAGGGTCAAAAATCGGCCATAGATTGTATTCTTATTCTAGTCAGTTCGCAAGGATGACACTAGAGATCATCAGCAAATCTTACAAAAAATAATAAAAACAAAAAAGGAAGCCGAAGCTTCCTTTTTTTATGTGTTAACTAAAATCGCTATTAAGCGATAACTTTAGCTACAACACCAGCACCAACAGTACGGCCACCTTCACGGATAGCGAAACGTAAACCGTCATCCATTGCGATTGGGTAGATTAGTGTAACAAC
>NZ_MCTY01000013.1:0-55723 GCF_002873635.1 Shewanella sp. 10N.286.52.B9 | reverse complement strand
CGAAAATATTAATTTAAATAATTCAGTTTAAATATAAGTAGGATTGATATGGAATTACGTCACATTAAATACTTTGTTGTATTGGCTGAATTAAAACACTTTCATAAAGCTGCCGCAGAGTTAAATATTACTCAGCCGTCACTATCCAAAAGCTTGCAAAAACTCGAATTATTAGTTGGTGGTAAGCTATTTCAGCGCGACTCTAAAAATATGACGCTAACCCCTTTGGGGGAAATGGTATTAGCTCATAGCCAAAACATTGTAAAGCAGCACGATAAACTAAAACGCGATATCGCCAGCTTTCATGGTGAAAATGAGCATGAAATTAGCATTGGCGCCAGCCCTATTCCATCAAACTGTTTAGTGGGCCCTATATTGGGGCAGTTTATTCAGGCTTGTCCCAAAATGACCATTGATTTTAAAGTGGATCATTGGCAATCATTAACAGAGCTGTTACTTCAAGGAAAGTTGGATTTGTTTGTTGCGGAAGCCAAAGTGACTGAGCTTGAAGATAACCCATTACTTCACTTACAAGCGCTGCCACCATTTCCGGTGATATTTTGTTGTCGTCCTGATCACCCGCTTACTAAGCTGCCGAGATTATATTTAGCGACATTTAGAGATTATCCTTTGGCGATCCCATTGAAATTGCCCATTACCATCGCCAATCAATTTGAAGACTTATTTCAATTACAAAGAGATGATTTTGCCGGTTTAATTCGTTTTGATCAGCTTCACTCAATTAAAGACGCTATTTTTCATTCAGATTTAGTAGTGCTAACTCCAGAAATAGCAGTACGTGATGAATTATTAGCGGGCACCTTGGTGCAGCTTAGCCCGCAATTGATGCCGAAACTGAATGCTAAGTTCAGTATTGTTAGCCTAGCAGAAAACCAACAAAGCCAATCGATTAAGGTGTTTAGCGAGTTTATTGTGCAGCGAGCTAACTCAGTTAAGGACTCAGTTAATGAGCTTGAAAACTTAGATATACAAATTGCGTAAGGCTGAAAAGTAGGGCAAACCTAACGAGTATCAAACTAACTTAGCTTGGCATGACTGCGTTACTGGCACAAATAGCATCACAATTTATATGGTTATTTTCAGAGGGTAGGCTATAACTAAGATGCTTGACTAAAATTGCCGCATGCCAACCAAGGATTGTCAGTATGCTTAAAATTGTATTTTTGCTTCTATTATTTAGTTATTCCCTCGAGATACTCGCCTCTCCTAAGTTTTTTAAAGTTTACTTTGATGCCGATAGAACGGGTCATATTGAATCGTCATTAGCAATTGAACAGGGTTTTAAAGTCGCATTTGAACAGGCAGATAATAAACTTGGTGGCCTTGGTGTGGAATTTGTCACCTTAGATCATCGAGGTAATGTCGGCAGAAGCAAAAAGAATATGGACCGTTTTTTGAAAGATCCTAATGGGATAGTGTTTATAGGCGGTCTGCATTCCCCGCCATTAATAAAATATCGAGATTTTATTAATGAGTCACAATTGCTCACCCTTGTCCCTTGGGCTGCTGGTGGACCAATTACTCGATACCCCTCAAAAGATAATTTTGTTTTTCGGCTTTCGGTAGATGATCAAAAAGTTGGCAAGCACTTAGTTGATTTTGCGATGCAAAAACAATGTAAAAAACCACACATGATGCTCGAAAATACCGCTTGGGGTAAATCTAATTATCGCAGTATGACTTCTGCCCTTGAGGCTTATGGCATGACTGAAGTGGGGGAAACTTGGTTTGCTTGGGGGATAAACCCAGCGCAAGCAAGATTATTATTAGCAACCGCCCAAAAAGAACAAGTTGACTGCTTATTTATGGTCGCAGGGGCCACAGAAGGGGCGTTAATCGTAGCCGCTGTGGCTGAGCTGGGTTTGGATATTTCAATATACAGTCACTGGGGGATTACCGGTGGGGATTTTGCCACTGTGGTGCCATTTGAGATCCGCAATAAAGCAAATTTACACTTCATACAATCATGCTTTAATTTTTATAGCTCAGAGGTAACTGATTTTAATCAGCAGGTTTTTAATGATGCTAAAGCTATGTTTCCAGAGCAGTTTGTTGATAAAAACATCAAATCGCCGGCAGGCTTTGTTCATGGTTATGATCTCGGTAAAATTTTTATCGCAGCCGCCAATAATGTCAGTTTTACTGACAATATAGTCACTAATCGCATCGCAATGAAGCAGGCACTGGAGTCGATGACAGCGCCGGTTGACGGATTAATAAAACAATATCAGGCACCATTTAGTGTATTTAGCCATAGCGCCCCAGATGCCCATGAGGCGCTAGATGAAAACGATTTATGTATGGCGATATACGATGATATTAATGCGGTTAAATTGATTGAGCAGTAAGCCTAAGGCGTCGAATTTATTATGTGGTTTGATAAAAAAAATGGAATGCATTTATTTTCGCTGTTTATTTTGTTGGGGGCCATTACCTTTATGGCGTCCAGTTATATTTTTGTGTCCAATCAGGCCGCTGAAACTGCAAAACTCATCAATGAAGAGAATTTAAAAGGTAAATTTTCTGCAATTGAACAATACGTTGCCGAGTTCATCGGCGCCCATGAAAGGGATGTTAATAAAATATCCACTTACCCTGATGTTATCAGCGCGACGCTAGAAGGTGTTGATGATAAACATACCTTACATGACCAACTATCACTGATAAAACCACATGATGTAGATACTTTTGTGAACCTGTATGACTTTGCTGGCGAGGGCATTTATCTTGAATTTGAGCTTGGGGAGCAACTAAGACATTACCTGGTTGAGGGGATTAATGATGAGTCAATTCTTAATGATAACAACTATATCTTTTTTAACGAGCGTGGCCAAGATTACTTATTAATCACTGAGCCGATACGATATCACGCATTAGCTGAGGGCTTGACTGCTTATATTATCCAGTTAAATGACTCGCAATTAATAGGTCGATTAATTGCAGATAAAAATCATTGGTTTGGGATCAGACAAGACAGGTTTAACTGGGCTATGTCTCCCCAGGGTGGCTGGCAGACTCAAGCGAAAATGATCCCCCAATTTGATATTTATCTTCTGTATGCATCATCGCCACAATTTGTTGAAAAAATAGAGTCAGACTTCTTACGAAGCTTATTTCTTAGAATGCTGCTTGCTACCAGTATGACCATTTTACTCTTGTATTTTTTGGGTAGAAAAATCTTAGTATCCCCCTTTCAGTCATTAGCTCGCTCACAGCAATTACTTGAGCAACAGGCGGAAAATTTAAAAAATAAAGAGGCTGAATCAACTCGACTTGCGCGGGTTGTCAAATATATGCGAGATGCGGTGGTATTTACCGATCCTGATATCAAAATAATTTGGGTCAATGGTGCATTTGAGAAGATGACAGGCTATAAAAAACATGAAGTGTTGGGCATGAAACCCGCAGATTTACTGCAAGGGCCAAAGACTAGCAAAGTAACGGCTCGTAAAATTGGTGAGCTAATAAAAAATAGAGGCTTTGGTACTTTTGAGATAATTAACTACACCAAGAGTAACGAAGCCTATTGGTTAGAGGTGCAAATTGGGCCGCTGTATGATGATTCAGGTGAGCTAGAAGGTTTTATGGCGGTTGAGCGTGATATTACTGAGCGCAAAGAATTGGAAGACTCGTTAAAACTCACTGCCAAAAAAGCCGATGCCGCAAATATCTCAAAATCGCAGTTTTTAGCATCAATGAGTCATGAGCTTCGCACTCCAATGAATGGCGTGTTAGGTATGACAGAACTGATTAAAGACACTTCTCTTAATGTTGAACAAGAAGAGATGGTCAATACCTTATTGAGATCAGGAAAGCACATGCTATCTGTGCTCAATGATATTTTGGATTTTTCAAAAATTGAAGCGGGGAAATTAACCTTAAATTTAACCCGTTTTACCATCAACGAACTCAAGTCGGAAGTTGAACCGATTTATAAAGCCTTGTGCGATGAAAAAGGCTTGGCATTTAGCTTTGAGTCGGCTGGCGAGCAAGATAAAGTTTGTGTCGCTGATAAGATCCGAATTCAACAAATACTACAAAACTTGCTCAATAATGCGTGGAAGTTTACCCCTCAAGGCCATATTGCCGCGTCAATTAACGTCATCAATAATGAGGCTGAGCCGTTATTAGAAATTATTGTGTCTGATAGCGGTATTGGTATTAATAAAGATAAACAAGATTATGTTTTTCAGGCATTCTCTCAAGCTGAAGCGGATACCACCCGTCGGTTTGGCGGCACTGGGCTAGGGCTGGCGATTATCTCTGAGCTGGTGAATGTTATGGGAGGTAGCATAGAACTCAATAGTGAGCTGGGGGTAGGTAGCCAGTTTAGAGTGAGTATACCGATTAAATTAGATGCCAAACCGCAACAGGTCACAGGTCATCATAGCTCTATGTTTGATGGCTCAGGTTTAAAAGTGCTTATTGTTGAAGATAATAAAATCAATGTAAAAGTGATGAAGATGTTCCTCAACAAACGCGGCTTTGATTGTGAGGTCGCTGAAAACGGTCAAATTGGTGTCGATAAAGTGCAAGCAACACACTTTGACTTGGTGATCATGGATAATCATATGCCGGTGATGGACGGCATTGCCGCGACCAAGGCAATTAAAGCGTTAAACTTGGCTAATGAGCCGTTAATTATTGGCTGTACCGCAGATGCTTTTGAGCAAACCCGTATCGATATGATCAGCATGGGGTGTACTGAGGTTGTCACTAAGCCTATTCATAGCTCTAAATTAGACGAGATCTTAATCGCTATCTTTTGAGCTTACTCATAGCGATAGCCCGCAAGCCTGCTTACATAAAACGCCTGTCTATCTCATTAACCCCAGTTGCGGTTAACTCAATTGCCCATCGCTAAATCATTAGCAGATAAAGATCATGCTTAGGCGCTTAAGATTAAGCTATAGTGACGCCTAAATATCAATAGTTTGCTGTTCAGCCATTAAGTCGTAGGTTGTAAATTGTTACCAGAAAAATTTAAAAAATCAGAAAAAACGATCAAGCATAGTTGGTTTGGGCGCCTGTATTTAGGCGCTGCAGATGACATTAAATTATCGGCTAATGGCATTGAGTTTCGTGCTCAGCAAGGTCGTTTATTTAGGCATTGGTTTACAGCAAAACCTGTACCTCAGCTGCAACAATTTACTTGGCAGCAACTGGCTGCGCCAGCCGAGTTTACCCCAAGCTTTTTAGGCAGTTTGCTTCGATTTCAAGCCCAAGGCCAGTTTTATCAGGTGCCATTTCTGGGCTACTTTTCTAAAGCCAAATTCAAACAAGAGATTGAACAATATTGGGCGCAAGCTCATGAGCAGCAGCTGTGTGAGTTAGTTGCCCGCATTGAGCATACCTTAGCGAATAAGTATTTACGTCAGTCGTTACTTGGGCAAATGCAGCCTCGCATTAAACGTGAATATCGCCGCTGGTTTCCATGGTGTAAATCGGCGGGGTTATCGGTAACGCTTAACGCTGCGTTAGTGAAATTATCTGGCTTTTATCATTGGAATAACGCCAAGATAGCGCAAATTCGTTCGGCTTATGTTGACAGGCAATTAGTCAAATATGCAGACTTTTTTGATAATGTTGAATCAAAGCCATTAACCGATAAACAGCGCCGCGCTTGCGTTATAGATGATGATAACAATTTATTACTGGCAGGGGCTGGCACCGGTAAAACCAGTGTAATGGTGGGGCGTGCAGGCTATTTAGTTGCCAGCGGTCAAGCGCAAGCAGCGGATATTTTATTGTTAGCTTATGGCCGCAAAGCCGCTGATGAAATGGATGACCGCATCAAACAAAAACTCGGCACTGATGATATCAAAGCCAGCACCTTTCACAGCCTTGGTTTAAGGATTATTGCAGCAGTGGAAGGCAAGCAGCCCAGTTTGTCACCATTGGCAGAAGATGACCAAGCCAAAGAGAAATGGTTACAACTCCAGCTTGATTACTTGCTTAAAGATGAGGTTTACCGCAAACGGCTGTGTGAGTTTTTTAGCCAATATTATTATGTGGAAAAAAGCCCATTTGATTTTGAATCCGAAGGCGAGTACTTCCAATACTTAACTGACAATGATATTCGCACGCTTAAAGGCGAGCGGGTTAAGAGTTTCGGCGAACTGTATATTGCTAACTGGCTATTTAAAAACGGCATTGAATATCGCTATGAAGCCAAGTATGAGCATGATGTTAGTAGTGTTGATTTTCGCCAGTACCAGCCTGATTTTTACCTGCCAGAATATGATGTTTATATTGAATATTACGGCATTGATGAGGCTAATAATACCGCCAGTTATATCGATAATCAGGCTTATCTTGAGTCGATACAGTGGAAACGCGAGTTACATCAACAGCATGATACTGCCTGTATTGAGCTATTTTACTATCAGCATAAAAAGGGCCAGTTAACGGCAGAATTGCAACAGGCATTAACGGCATTTGAACTGCAATATGCGCCGCTGCCCGATGACGCGATACTGGCAACCCTTAATGAGCTTGGGCGGGTGACTGAATTAGCCAAATTATTTAGTCAGCTTATTGGTTTATACAAAGCGGCTTGCCTTGATAATAAAGGCCTAGACAAGCTATTTAATCAAGCTACTGATCCCAAGCAAAGCCGTAAGGCATTTGAATTGCTCCAGCCCATATTAACCGCTTACCAACAGCAGTTAGCTGCAAATGGCGATATCGATTTTGAAGACATGATTGCCAAGGCGCTTAACTATATACAAACAGGGCAATTCATTAGCCCGTGGCGTTATATTATGGTGGATGAATTTCAAGATATCTCCGAGCCTAGAGCGCGTTTAGTTAAAGCATTAACACAGGCTTACCCAACACAGAGTAAAACAACAGTGTCACTGTTTGGTGTTGGCGATGACTGGCAGGCTATTTATCGTTTTAGTGGCGCAGATGTCAGCCTAACGACCCATTTTAGTGACTATTTTGGCGCAGCTGCGACAAGCTATCTTGACCAAACATTTAGATTTAATAGCAGCATTGGCGATGTTGCTACCCAGTTTGTCACTCAAAATCCGGCGCAGCTTAAAAAACAGATTCGCTCCAACGTGACAGTGACCCAAGCGGCGGTATCAGTGATTAAGCGCGGCGAACATGAAGCCGCCACAGCTGACAACCCAAGCCCTAATGCGTTAGCGCAAGCATTGTCGGCGATTAGTGCTAGGATCAATAAGCTTAAAGCTGGCGCAAAGCAACCGACAGTGTACTTACTGGCCCGCTTTTGGTTTCAGCTGCCAGATAGTAATGCCCTAAGACTACTGAATCAGCAATACTCCAATATAACCATTGAGTGTCAGTCCTTTCATGGCGCTAAAGGTAAAGAGGCTGACTATGTGGTGATCATCGGGATGAAAACCGGCCAGCATGGCTTTCCATCAAATAAAATCATCCCGCCTTTGTTAGATGCCTTTTTAGCAAAAGAAGAAGACTTTAAGTACGCTGAAGAGCGACGGTTATTTTATGTGGCGTTAACCCGTGCTAAGCATCGCGCCTATGTGCTGGCCGATATGACCGACGTCAGCCCGTTTGTCACAGAGCTTATTCAAGATGGTTATGCCATTGAGCAAGCAGAATTTACGACCTCTATAGTGCAAAGGCTGTTTGAAGATATTAACTGTGTTCGCTGCACCACAGGAGTATTAAAGCAAAGAACCGGTAACTTTAAATCATTCTATTCCTGTTGCCACTTTCCTTTGTGCGACCACAAAGAAGCAGGCTGCGAGCTTTGTGCAAGCCCCATGACCCGTAAACGCTTTGCAGGCTTTAAAGTCTGTCTTAATGATCAATGCGCCCATACCACACCGTTATGCAGCGTTTGCGGCGCTGATATGGTGCTAAGAAAAAGCGCTCGGGGGGAATTCTGGGGCTGTAAAAATTATCGTGGTAGTCATCGTCAAAGTAGCAAGGCTAACAGCAGGCAAAGTTGCACCCATGCAGTTGATAAAGCCAAGCTAGTACTGCCGAAGTCGATCGACTTGAAAGGAGTGAGCCTTCTCTGATGCTATCAAAGATATAGCAGCAGCTAGCGGCTCACCCTAGGGGCCGATATTATTGCCCTGCTGTTTTTTGATTTAAGTTACGGGTATAAGTCGGGACATCGAGCTCAGCTAAGCAATGATTATCATCGTTACTGCCTACAGACTTTTCTTTTAGAAAATCGTGAAGATTAAGCAGCTCTACTGATGCAAAGCGGTCTGTTGAAGGCGGTACTTTAACATCATCCATAATGATTACTGATTGGTCGGTTGCGGCTTGAATACCGGTGGCAATCACCATCAATTCCAGCTCGCAATCCAGCTCAGGCACTATGGTTAATCCAATTATCACCAATGCACTAGGGTCGAGTTGCTGCTGCAGGGTTTCGCCAATCATATTATATTGGCTGAGCTCAATATTTTCAGATGCCATCACACTGACAATCGCTCCTTTGGCATGAGTCAGCTCAACGTCTTCCAGTAATGGATTTTTAAGGGCGCTATTAATCGTCACTTGGATATCTGCACCTGGCATTTGCTTCGCCACTCCCATAGCGGCTCGTCCATGGTGATTTACCACCGCAATGAAATCATTGAGATCGATATTAATCAAACCTGATTGGCTAATGGTGGTGGTTAACCCCAGCAATACATCTTGCAAAATACGGTTACTTTCAAAAAAGGCGTTAACTAGGCTGACTTTCTTATCCAGAGTTTTAGTCAGTTTGTCATTAGGTAACACGATTACAGCATTGGCGTGCTGCATTAATTTATCGACGCCTTTATTGGCCAGAAGATTCCTTTGCTGGCCTTCAAAACTAAAAGGGGTGGTAACCACGGCAATTAATGGTTTATTTAGCGCTGCGGCGACTGAAGCCACGAACGGGATGGCGCCAGTGCCAGTGCCGCCGCCCATACCGCCAGTAATAAAAATGATGTCGGCGAGTTCAATAAGCTCTTTTATTTGTGCTTCAGACTCCTGCGCAGCAGCTTGACCTTTTTCGGGCTTAGCGCCCGCACCTAATCCTTTAGTGGCTTCAATGCCAATTTGTAATCGAGTGCTAGATTGAGAGGCCTGCAGTGATTGTGCATCAGTATTGACGGCAATCAGCAGGACGTTGTCATTGAATGGCGATTGGCTAAGTTGATTTATGGTATTGCAGCCGCAGCCTCCCACACCGAAAACGGCAATGCGAGGTGATGGGCTGTTTTGCGTCAGTAAGTCAAACATCGATTCATCTCCTTGAAGTTATGCTATGCAGGGTAACTTAAGGATGCGACAGCCTAAGACGCAGCATTTTGGTAGCGCGCATTGACCTTGTTAATTAATCGAGTGAAATGGGCTCTTAATTTGGCCGGTGCTAGCACTTCGACATTGTCAGCCATGCTCCACAACAATGTTCTTAATCCTGAGGTGTCTTCAACGGTTGCTTCAACCAGATAGCGTTTATCTTCTAACTGCTTAACAGTTTGATTGTCACTGAGCTTGGCATTGCGCATGATAAAGTTTGCTGATGCAGAAAAAAGCAATTCAATATCAATCAACTCCGCTTGGTTTTCCATTTTTCTACGGGCAATATTAGCTTCACTTCGAGTAATGGAAGGGGTGTCCAGCACTCGCACATTACGTAGTAAGTCGATGGATTTGGCAAAAAGTTTTGGCTCAACCGTGCCAATGGTAAAGGTCAGTAGTGCGACACCATCTGATATTTGTATACCTTCAGGATTAATGGGCGTGTAATCAAGCCAATAGCTTTTCCCTTGGATCACTCGCTTTATTTGGCAGGCAATCTGGCGCTTGTTAAGCAGTGCCGATTGCACAGCTTCAAATATTTGTGGATCTTGCTGCTCAATTATAAAAGGAAAAGGTTTAGGTAACTGCGCCACGCGGCAGGCCCAGTAAAGCCAAGGGTTATCAGGATCATTTCCTAATATTTGATCTGCACGGTCAAAATAAGGGGTCAACTGCTTAAGGCTTTGGGGAGGCAGCAGTTGGCTAGCACTGTGCTTTAGGGTGTAAAATGCCAATGCCATGTGATTATCCATCAAGGTCAAGTTAAGACCACGCCAACAGGCGGCAATCGACCAGCCAAAAGGCTTGCTTCTGTCATCGAGCACTATGCCAAACAGTCCCATGTCGTACATGGCTTTTAATTCCCGCTGCACGGTTCTTAATCCAATATCAAAATCACGACTTTGCAGTCTTGCAGTGATGTCATTAGCGGTAATGCGCCTTGGATGAGCAGGTATTTGTTCCAGCATGGCAATTTGGCGTTGGATATTGATTTGCATCGATGTTCTCCCGATTATCTATGCCATGAGCATAATACTACCCTGCGACAGAATCTGACGCACTAAGCATTTTTTGTATCATTATCTGATATTTAACCATGAGTAAAAGTTAAAGTTTTAGCTTCGGAATTACGTTGAAGGAAAGCGGAATCGAATACAGGAAGGGGCAACAAAACAACGGGGGTACATATGGGGGGACATATCAACAAAAACGGGCTTTCCATTGCTGGAAAGCCCGTTTCAATACAACAGCTTAAGAATTGCTTCTTAGTTCATGCCGTATGGACTGTATAGTTATCTTTTTATATCTTACTAATTCCTGGTTTGCCTTCCTAACTTATTGTCACAAAAGGTTTACCTTCAATATTGCATCTCGTTTTATCTCGGAGTATTCTAACAGGTATCAACTTACTTGTGGGTTTAAGTGTGGGTTTAAAATGTCTCTAGTCGCTTCTAAACTGGATAAAATGTTAAAAGGGTTCGAAGGTAGGACACCTAAGAAACTAGCCGATAGAGACGGGTTGATAGCCTTATGTCGTCCATCTGGTAAGGTTTCATTTGTGTTTAGGTTCCGATTTGATGGTAAGCAACAAACCCTTACACTTGGTGAATATACTGGCAAGCCACAAGGAATGGCGTTGTCGGTTGCTAGAAGTAAGGCAGCCGAGTGCAAGGCATGGCTTAATGACGGCTATAACCCTTCTGTTAGGACTAAGCTTATCAAGAGTGGTAACGCAAAACCTGTGACTGTGAAGGATGCTTTAGAGCACTGGATAGATAACCACGCCAAAAAGAACAGAGTTAATTGGTCTAAGGTTCAATCTCAGTTTAATAAATGGATTTACCCAAAAATCGGAGAACTGCCTCTTGCAGATTGTGGTACTAGCAACTGGATAGCGGTATTTGATAAGTATAAAGCCGTTCACCCTGTGGGTTCTGGTTATGCTTTCCAAGCGGCTAAACAGGCGCTAAAGTTTTGTCGAGTGAGGAAGTATGCGGTTAGCAATGCTTTGGATGATCTTTCAATGGCAGATGCTGGAAGTGTCCAAAAGGCTAAGAAACGAGTGTTAAACTTTGACGAGTTATCCGAATTAATTCAATGGATAGATTCGTTATCCCCCCATAAATATTATGCAAATATTGCCGCAATACTTCTTGCTACTGGTGCGAGAACTCAAGAAGTTAGATTATCAAAAATAGATGAATGGGATCTTGATAAGCGCCTCTGGACAGTGCCAGAAGAACACAATAAGAATAAAAAAAAGCTCGACAGTAAAGGGCTAAACGCTGAGATCCTAAGACCAATACCCAAGCATCTAATACCGTTAATAACAGAGCTAAAGCAACGGGCTATCGATAGCAATTGTGAATATATACTGGGAGAACTAAAACAGTCTCCAGCCGTCAGTAGTTTTGCGCCAACACTAGCCCAAAAATTAGGTCATGAAAAATGGAACTGGCACGATTTAAGGAGAACACTTGCAACTGTGTTAAATGAAAATGGAGTAAACCCGCTAACAGTAGAAAGCTTGTTAGGTCACTCATTGCAGGGATCTATGAGCCACTACGTTCATGCTGACAGATTAAGAGATAAATCCATTGCTTTGGATACATGGCGAAACCTGCTCGCTAATGAAGAAGCTAACAATGTAATAGTGATGAGTGCTGGTAATGAGTAAATTTCCCTTCGAAAGTTATTTTGATGATGACGATAATTATTACTGTGAGTTTGATGAGTTTAGGGCTGAACTATATGCGGTTGGCTCCTCATCCCAAATTGTTAATAATGTGATGGACAGGCTTCGCGAATGGAGAGTAAATAATGATCCTAGTTACTTAGACCTAGCTATTGTTCTACTGTCCACTGATGGGGTAGCAATACCGCCGATGATTACGAAAGAATTGGCAAAAGTAGCTTGGGGGAGGCTGAATGGTGATTATAAACCTTCTGAATCAGGAAAGAGTATGCGTAATGCAATGACTGAATTAGCTCTTAATCAGGCTATGCATTGGATTACGTTATTGAACACTTATTGTGGCATAACTAAGCACAAAGCAAGTAAAATGGCAGCAACACTGTTACTTGCTAAATTCCCTACAATGGAATCTTTCGAGGCTAGCACGTTAGAAAAGAGGCACCCTCAACTTGTTTCAAAAACATTTATCAATAACCTTAAAAAAACAACTCCTGAATGGTCAGCGGCAGACCAAGAAAAATTTATTAAGCAATTCCCAGAAATAGCAGAAAGGTTTAATAAATCAAGTCGTCATTAACCCGACAAAACTACCGCAATTTATTCCCTAAATTATTATCTTAAATCTCCTTAGTATGTTGGTTGTCTTCTCAAACAAGGTAACTAACATGACTAAATATCTCTCTTACAGTGATCTAGAAACCCGCTATAACCGTTCAAGTAAATCTATCTGGCGATGGTGGAAAGTCGATAAACGCTTTCCTGCACCTACTCGTATTAATGGGGTTTTACTTGGCTGGACAATTGAGCAAGTAGAAGCGTTCGAGCAAGGTCAATTCTCTTAAACAATCTATTAAAACTAACCCGCCAACATAAAAAGGATTACAGATGAAAAAGAGTATTACCCCTAAAAAGCTGGCCGCTGCAAAGTGCCTATTAACGCGACTGCTTAACGGTGAGGAGTTCACTGAAAAGGAGATATCAGATCAGTATGGTTATGGAGGAAGCCGTTTGATTGATGTTGTTAGATACGAGCCGTTATGGGTTCCAGTCCCAGATGCTAGAAAAGGGCGCATATATAGGGTTATGCCAGAAGAGATACAAGGATATTTTGATGGGTGTGGGCGTAAGATTCAGGAGAAAAAGCAAAGAAGTAAATACTACGCGCAAGAGCATGTAAAAGTTAAGAAGAAGCTGCATGAGATATCTGGAAGAAACGAGGCATCAAAGAGCCGAATATTAAGCATGGTCTACGAAGTGCTAAACGAGCTAACGGCCAACGATGACCCAGAAAGGCAAAAGGAGCCTAAACAATAAGTTCAAACCCCTTTCATTAGAACATGGTTAGCGGCTCAATCTTGGCGGAGCGACCGTTAACCATCATCCAAGGATAGCTTAACAATGAGCATTCATTCAAGCGTTAACCTAGCGCCTAAGAATTTGAAGGTTTCCGACCCCTCCAAAAATAAGACATACCTATATTGCTGGTGGGTAGCGGGTTGCCATTTGCAGGTTTCCGACCCGTTTAAATATTATCTATATAGCACCTACTTTTTAATGATGGTGCTTTAATGGCTTATTCAACCAAAAAGCTCACGTTGAAACATGGTGATTATGTGATTGAGATTTTGAGCGGGTCGTTAGGTTGGCATCGGAAAATTATGTTGGCTGGATTGGGGCAGATTGAAAGCCTTTTAACTCATACCGATAGAATTTTTGTTATTCGGATGGATTGTCACCCATCTGGCTTTTCAACGAACAACAGCCAAATAGAGGTGTTTATAAGGCGCTTCAAGAGGAAGTTAAGGCGGCGCTATCCTGAGCTATTAATCGGTCACTTGTGGGTTAGGGAGCATGAGAAAGCTAAGAATCAACACTACCACTTTGTATTGATGGTAGACGCTAATCGGATTCCTCATTCGAACGTGGTTACTGATGCTGCGGTGGGGGTTTGGGAGAGGTTAACAGGCATTCACCCGCACATACCAAAGAACCCATTTTACTTAGTAAAGCGAGGTGATAAACAGTCAGTGCAGGAAGCTGCAAAGCGAATGAGTTATTTAGCTAAATCTAGGGGGAAGGGTTACAGACCCGACCAAACTAAGGATTATGGTTCGAGTAGAATTAAGGCGGCTTAATGGATTGGTATGTTTATATTGGAGGTGTATGGGCAATCGGTGATTTTTTTCGTGTTCTCATTGGGCTTATTAGATCAATAGTGGTTCAGAACCAAAATAAGAACGGCAAGGTTAGTTGCTCGACAACTACGTATAAACAGCTTTAATGGTTCATTAGAAAAGGTTTTTCGTATGATTGGTTGCTTCACTGGGCACAGAACAAGACGATATATTGACAGTAAACAGCGCATAGAAGCTAAGTCATTCAAGCCATTCATTAAAGAGCATAGCAAGAGGTTCAAGCTAGATAGCCCCGATAAATATCCCCAAGAATTTACCATTAAATCTCATAGTGAGTTACTGACAGTCCTATGGTTTGAATCAGAAGGTAATGAAAATTTCCCAGTGCCTTTGGTATGGGACAACACTAAATACCCCCGTTTGATATTCCTTTGTCCATGCTGTGAGTCCAAAAGGCTTTATCTATACGGTGCATCAAATGGTTGGGCTTGTAGGAAGTGTTTAAACCTTCATTACAGCGTGCAGTCGATGACTACTGAGGAAAGGTTAAGGAAACGTATTAGAAAACTTAGGCGCTTAATCTGGGGGGCTAACGCTTCAATGGATACTTTTGATAGGTCGTATGCTTGCGGGAAGCCAAGGCTAGTAAGGCATAAGCAATTTATTGATGATGTTGTTAAATTAAACCAGCTTGAAGATCGTTACCTTGAATTGGTGGAAAAACGATTTTCTAAGTTAGAGGTTAGAATTACGGAGCTAATGCGGGAGGTCAGATCTACATAAATTATTGGTATTGAGCAATGAAAAGGTGTTAAAAGTAACTATATAAATTAAGTCAAAAGCCTAGATTAAGGGATTAAAATGAAAAGGTTTATAGGGTTGGCATTTATTTTTCTTGTTAGCTTATCAGCTCAATCGGAAGAGTTTGTAATAGAGTCAGTCAAAATAATGGATAAAGAGCCTCATTATGCAAACTCACGCCATTCTAGAATCACAGTGTTAATACCGAAAAACATAAACAGAGGTTACTCTGTTGAATGCACATACTACAAAATGATTAAGGATAGCGACCCTGAAATTGTGGCATCAACAAATCACTTAGCTTTAAAAGTAACACCTGAATGGACGGTAAAGGCTAAACCAGAAGATATCGATTTTGTTATCTGTAAGGGAATTGAGCTATGAGTCGAATTTTAGTTATTTTTTCTATATTGCTTCTAAGCGGTTGTGCAGCGCCAACTTTAAAAATGGTTAATCATGTAGGGGCGATTACCTATGAAGGGAATGCTGAGTATAGCTCTAAGCAAACCGAACAAGGTTTATTTGTCGTTGCGTTTCGCAGTGTGCACAGGTTTCTACCAGATACTCAAAAAGATTATCAAGAGTGCAGTGACGTGCTGAATACTGTAGCTAAAAACTATAAGCCAGTTTTATGGAATGAGGTTACTGTGGCTGCACATGAATACAATGGGGTGACAGGAACGGCCAATACAACATGTTCATTTACTTTCAAAGAAGTCATTTAAATCGTTATTTTCCGCTAACGAAATGAAGGGTAATATATTAAATGTGGGTTTAACTGTGGGTTCAAAATGTAAAACGGGCTAACTATTTCTAGTTAACCCGTTTTTATACAACAGCTTAGAGGTTTAACTCTAGTTCATGCCGTATTTTTTTAATTTTTTGCGTAAAGTGCCACGGTTAATACCTAGCATGTTCGCTGCACGTGTTTGGTTGCCACGTGTGTGTTGCATGATGATGTCTAGTAAAGGTGCTTCAACTTCACTTAATACCATTTCATATACTTCAGACGCTTCTTGACCGTCTAACTGAGAGAAGAAGTTTGTTACTGCGCGCTTAACTGCGTCACGTAATAATTGTGGCTTGATTGTACCGTTAGCGGTTTCAATCTTACCTACGGTTAGCTGGTGAACTTCTGTGTTAGTTGTCTGATCAAACATTCTATTCTGCTCTTTATATTAAAAATTAACTAATTCATCAAAGTAACATTCCACAAGGGAATATTGCTGTTCAGCGGTTTCAAGCCTATTGAAGTCAGCACGAAATTGACGCTGCTCTTCTTGGTTTAGGTACCATCCCATGTGCTTTCTAGCAAATCGGACACCTTTGTACTCGCCGTACAATTCGTACAAAGCGTTAAGGTGTTCGAGCATGATTTCTCGTTGCTCGCTTGCCTCAACTGGCGGTAATTTGTTACCTGTTTCCAAGTAGTGGTGAATTTCTCTAAAAATCCACGGTCTGCCTTGGGCTCCTCGTCCTACCATTACAGCATCGGCGCCAGTGTAGTCTAAGACGAACTTAGCTTTTTCTGGACTGTCGATATCTCCATTGGCAACAACAGGGATTGAGACATTTTGTTTTATTGCTTTAATCGTGTCGTATTCGGCAAAGCCTTTATACATACACTGCCTAGTGCGGCCGTGAACGGCTAAGGAGGCAATGCCACAATCTTCGGCAATATGAGCAATTTCAACACCATTACGGTGTTCAGGTTGCCAGCCTGTGCGAATCTTTAGCGTTACCGGTACATCAACTGCACTAACAACAGCCTGTAAAATCGCTTTTACTAGCTGGGGATCTTGCATTAATGCTGATCCAGCAAGCTTCTTATTCACTTTTTTGGCAGGGCAGCCCATATTGATGTCAATGATGTGAGCGCCTTGTTCAACGTTGAACTGGGCGGCCGCAGCCATTAAATCAGGATCTGCACCTGCAATTTGTACTGAACGAATACCTTCTTCACCAGAATGCATCATGCGCTGGCGGCTTTTATCGGTATCCCAAACTTCGGGATTAGATGAAAGCATCTCTGAAACCGCTAGGCCTGCGCCATAACGTAAACAAAGATTTCGAAAAGCGCGATCGGTGACACCTGCCATTGGTGCCACGATCAGCTGATTTTTCAGTTGATAGGGGCCAATTTGCATTGAGTTATTCACCATGCTCGTCAAAGGGGCGCTATATTAGCCCTTTTTTACCGTCCTGAAAAGGTCAATAAATGAACTAAAGATAACTTTTTTGCTTGACTTTTAGTTGTGGAGTCGTCAGCGCCCCTTTTGGCGTAAAACTAGCTGTCATAAGGGGTGTGCTGCCTTTACCGTTATTTGCGGGTGCCTGTCAAGCGGCTCCAGTCTTCTTTGTGAGCCGCTTCATCCATGATGAACCATTGGCTGTAGAATTGTGATACTTCTTCTGCTTGCTCTTGTAGTAAGCCTGAAAGGGCTAACTTACCACCTGTTTTGACTTTCTCTGCAATCAATGGGGCAAGCTCGCGCAGTGGGCCGGCTAAGATGTTAGCGACTAAGATATCAGCCTGTAAATTTTCTGGTTGGTTTTCGGGTAAATACAGTGACAACTGCTCGACAACACCGTTGCGCTCGGCATTGGCTGTCGATGCATCAATGGCTTGATAGTCAATATCAACCCCGGTGACCTTCTTCGCGCCAAGCTTTAATGCAGCAATGGCTAAGATGCCTGAGCCACAACCAAAGTCGATAACTTCTTTATCTGACAAATCTAAGCTGTCTAACCACTCTAAACATAATGCGGTGGTTGGGTGAGTACCAGTACCGAAGGCTAAACCTGGATCAAGAATAACATTTACTGCGTCTGGTTCAGGGATGTCACGCCAGCTTGGGCAAATCCATAAACGCTGACCAAATTTGATGGGGTGGAAGCTGTCCATCCATTCACGAACCCAGTCTTTATCTTCTACTTGTTCAATTTTATGGTTAAAGCCTTTACCTAAGCAGGGAACTGACTCTAATAACTCTATGGTCGGTGCTAAATCAGTGCCAGCATCAAATAAGGCCATTAATATGGTGTCTTGCCATAAAGGTGTTTCACCTAGTTTAGGCTCGAAAATTGGCTCATCTTGGCCGTCTTCGTAGGTGATAGACACAGAACCTTGATCCATCAATAAGTCGCCTAGCATGTCTGCATGATCGCGATGAGTGTGAATTCGTAATTGGATCCAAGGCATGGGATTTTCCTAACTGATAATAAAATTAAACATGAATTGGCGGCTATTATAGCTGATGCCATAACGAGGTGGCAGATATTCCTTTGGGTTTATCGGCCAAAAAGCAAAAACGCGCCAAATGATAACTATTTAGCGGCTGATATTTGTTGTGAAACATTGGTTTTTACACTTCAGAAGTGGACTGATTGTGGGACTATTTCACCGCGATGAGTGTATTTGAGTCAAATTGACTATGATGATTTAGAGGGTAATATTTGTATCGTTATCAAAATTATTTTAGTAATGAATGATTAAGATGTGAGATTAAGGTCCAGACAATGCAGATAAATGATTTACACCTGTTTGTGCGAGTGGCTGATTGCGGCAGTATTGGCGCTGCTGCAGTTGAGCTAGATATTTCAGCTGCTGCGGCAAGTGCAGCATTAAAACGATTAGAGAAACAGTTAAATAGCGTACTGTTTATTCGCACCACTCGTAGCTTGCGTCTGACCGCCGAAGGTGAGCATTATCTGATCCATTGTCGCGAGGCGCTGGCGCAATTGCAATTAGGCCAGCAAGCCTTGTTAACCGAAAAAGGTCAAATCTCAGGTCAGCTCAATATCTCAGTCTCTTCTGACTTTGGCCGGAATGTATTCTTACCTTGGTTAGATAGTTTTCTACTGCAGTATCCAGATTTAACCATTCAACTGCATATAGGCGATAGCCTTAGCCATTTTCAGCACGATAAAATTGATATGGCGTTACGTTATGGCATACCGCCTGATTCAAGCCAAGTGGCGTTTAATATTTGTCATACTCAACGGGTGTTATGTGCCTCTTCTGCTTATATTCAGCATCATGGCGAACCTAAAAGCCCAGCTGAATTAGCGCAGCACAATTGTTTAATTTATAAGGTTGATGAACGTAATTATGATTTGTGGACGTTAATTAACGAGCAGCAGAGCTTTAAAATACGGGTGAGTGGTGATCGAAGTAGCAATGATGCTGATGTCACTCGTCGGTGGGCAGTATCAGGCCAAGGCATTGTATTTAAATCGGCTTTAGATGTTGTAGATGATTTAAATAGCGGTCGACTGCAACAGATATTGCCTGGATTTACCAGTGAGGCGATGCCGTTGAATCTCATTTGTGCAGGGCGACAGCATGTCAGCCCTGCCATGTTGTTAATGCGTGATAAACTGCGGCAACATTGCCTGCAATTACAACAAGCTGTGGCTATTTAGTCTTATGTTTAGAGGGTTTGATATCAAGTTCAAATCTTTATCTCAAAGCGCAGTGGCTTGCTAACATCTCACGATTCGCGTTGGTGTGATCTGCGTCTGACTCTTGCCTTGCGGTGGGTGATCTGGGTCACTTGCTGGTTTTTGGTTATTGCTACCGTTTGTGAACTTGATATGGTCATAAGTCATATTGAATTTACAGGACGTGCAAATTTATGGCTGATCAACCCGCTCTTGAAGCGCTAACCTCTGCAGCAAAAAAGACCAGCGGATTCTCTCATCCTGTATGGGCCGCTCGGGCCGATATGCTTCAAAGTGCAACTGGCCTGTTACTTGGCATATTCATCATTATGCATCTGCATTTTGAGTCGAGTATTTTGATCAGTAAAGAAGCCTTTTATCATGTAGGCCACTTCTTAGAAGGGGGCATGTTCAGTGAAACTGGCCATGGCTTTCCTGTTCTGACTAAATTCATTTCGGCATTTATGCTGATAGTCTTATTAATCCACGCTGTATTTGCCTTACGTCGCTTTCCTGCACAAATAAAGCAATGGCGGGCACTTAGAAGTCAAATGACCATTATGCCTCACCAAGATACTAAAATTTGGTTTTGGCAGTTAATTACGGGTTTTTTACTGTTCTTTCTCGCCCCCGTTCACTTGTTTGACATGATCACCAATCCTGAAATCGGCCCGCATTTATCGGCTGAGCGTGTTTACCACCAAGATGTGTGGATGCTGTATGTCTTGCTATTACCTGCTGTGGTATTGCATGCCATGTTTGGTCTCTATCGCCTAGCGGTAAAGTGGGGCGTGACCACAAAGCGTATGGCGGCGCTTAAGCTTGCCAAAATAATGGTGGTTTACTTAATGATTATTGGTATCGCAAGTTTATTGACCTACATCTTTATTGGGCAATCGTTGGAGTTACCCGTAACGCCTTTTGTACCGAGTTAAAGACACAGTGACTGTGCACAGTCATGCACCATTGAGTTTATCGCTTAGAAATACAAAGCCTAATACCGTATTAAAGGAATGCCAGTGAAAATTATTTATACAGATTCATTAGTTGTCGGCGCCGGTCTTGCTGGTTTACGTGTGGCAATCGCCTCCAAAGAGCGTGGTTTAGATACCGTGGTGCTGTCATTAATACCTGCCAAACGTTCCCATTCTGCTGCAGCCCAAGGCGGTATGCAAGCCAGCCTTGGTAATACAGTTAAAGGCATGGGTGACGATGAAGACGTCCACTTTCAAGACACAGTAAAAGGCTCTGACTGGGGCTGCGATCAAGATGTGGCGCGCATGTTTGCCCATTGCGCACCTAAAGCGGTGCGAGAACTTGCTAATTGGGGCGTGCCTTGGTCACGTATTAGTGCTGGCGATCGTGAAGTGGTGGTGAACGCCGAAAAGGTCACCATTACTGAAGCCGAGCAAGCCCACGGATTAATTAATGCCCGTGACTTTGGCGGGACTAAAAAATGGCGTACTTGCTATACCGCCGACGGCACCGGCCACTCACTACTGTATGCCGTTGACAACAAAGCCATTGAAATGGATATTCCTGTCCATGAACGCATTGAAGCATTATCGCTTATTCATGATGGCAAACGTTGTCACGGCGTCATTGCCCGTTGTCTCATTACGGGTGAATTACGTGCCTATATTGGTAAATCAACGACGATTGCAACAGGCGGCTATGGCCGTATTTATGAAGTCTCTACCAATGCCATTATCTGTGAAGGCATTGGCCAAGCATTGGCGTTAGATACTGGCGTTGCCACATTAGGCAATATGGAAGCGGTGCAATTTCACCCAACAGCGATTGTACCAGTGGGGATCTTAACCACGGAAGGTTGCCGAGGTGATGGCGGCTTACTGCGAGATAAAGACGGTCATCGTTTCATGCCAGATTATGAGCCTGAAAAGAAAGAGCTCGCCTCTCGAGATGTGGTCTCACGGCGCATGACTGAACATATGCGTAAAGATAAAGGCGTTGATAGCCCTTATGGGCCGCATTTATGGCTTGATATCACTTTGCTTGGGCGCAAACACGTTGAAACCAACCTTAGAGAAGTGAAAGAGATTTGTGAAAATTTCTTGGGCATAGATCCTGCCAAAGACTGGATCCCAGTGCGTCCGACTCAGCATTACTCAATGGGCGGTATTCGTACTAATGCTACCGGTGAAAGCCCGCAATTAGCAGGCTTATTTAGCGTGGGTGAGGCTGCGTGTTGGGATATGCATGGCTTTAACCGTTTAGGTGGAAATTCTCTGGCTGAAACTGTAGTTGGCGGTATGATCATCGGTAAGTACGTGGCTGATTTTTGTGAAAAGAACACCCTTGAAATCAATACAGCCGAAATTGAAGCCAGCATGGCTAAGATGCAGCAAGAAATCAACGGCTTGTTAGTCGGTAAGGGCACTGAAAATGTGTTTGATATCAAACTGGAAATGCAGCGCATCATGATGGATTACGTAGGTATTTTCCGCAATGGTCCTGAGCTTGAAAAAGCCATTGCTGAATTAAAAGAATTACTGGTTCGCAGTAAAAGTATTGGCCTTAAATGTAAAAAACGTCATGGGAACCCTGAGCTGGTGGAAGCGTTACGTGTGCCGCGTATGCTGCGGGTTGCCTTAACGGTTGCGTGCGGCGCCAATGCCCGTACAGAAAGCCGCGGTGCCCATGCTCGTGAAGATTACCCGCAACGTAATGATAAAGAATGGCTCAACCGCACTTTATCAACTTGGCCAGACGAAAACGCCCTTGAGCCCAAGCTAACTTACGAGCAACTTGATGTGATGAAGATGGAGTTGCCGCCAGGTTATCGTGGTTATGGTAACGACAATGCCATTGCGCATCCTGATACTGCTGCCCGTGAAGTTGAAATTGAAAAAATCCTCGCTGAGCTGGGTGACGATGCAGACCGCGTTGAAAAACAAGCAGCCGTTATGCCATTTGATTTACCAGAAAGCTTGCGTCCGCGTAATGAAAGATTAAGTGACACCTTTTTGGCGTCAGGAGAAAAGAGCTAATGACCAGCCCACGAACTATCAGTTTTAATATCTTTCGTTACGATCCACAAGATCCAAGCGATAAACCTAAAATGGTCACATATGAGCTCACTGAAGCGCCTGGAATGACAGTATTTATTGCGCTTAATATGCTGCGTGAGCAACAAGATCCTTCACTGCAGTTTGATTTTGTCTGCCGCGCAGGGATCTGTGGCAGTTGCGCTATGGTGATTAATGGCAAACCTACATTGGCTTGTAGAACCTTAACCGCTAATTTCCCTGACGGTAACATTACCCTAATGCCGTTACCGGGTTTTGAGTTAATTGGTGACTTGTCAGTGAACACGGGTAAATTCATGCGCGAGCTAGCTGAGCGACTGCAGTTATGGTTGCAACCTGATGCCAACGATATTGATATTCATCGCTTAGAAACGCCAATGGACCCTGCTGAGGCGGCTAAGTTATATGAGCTTGAACGCTGCGTTGAATGTGGTGTTTGTGTGTCTGCATGTGCCACTAAGCAAATGAAAGACAGTTTTGTTGGCGCTGTGGGGATGATGAAAATCGCCCGCTTTGAAATGGATAGCCGTGATATTCGCAGCGCAGAAGATTTCTATCATGTGATAGGTAATCAAGATGGCGTATTTGGCTGTATGACCTTACTTGGTTGTCAAGATGCCTGCCCGAAAGATTTACCGCACATGCAGCAAATTGCCTATTTACGCCGTAAAATGGCGCAAACTATCGTGAGCTGTTAACTCAGACGTTATAAGGGTTAAATTTACAAATAAAAATGCCGCTAACTCAGTTAGCGGCATTTTTGTATTCAGTTTACTGTACTGAAACGATAAAGAGAATTAACTCTTAGCGCGTTTCATTGCAGTGAAGAACTCATCGTTAGTTTTGGTCATTGCCAATTTATCGATAAGGAATTCCATGCCGGTAACTTCATCCATAGGATTAAGGATTTTACGTAAAATCCACATCTTCTGTAGCTCATCAGGCGTGGTTAGTTTCTCTTCACGACGAGTACCAGAGCGGTTAAAGTCGATTGCAGGGAAAACGCGTTTTTCAGCTGCTTTACGAGAAAGGTGTAACTCTTGGTTACCAGTACCTTTAAATTCTTCGTAAATAACTTCATCCATTTTAGAGCCAGTATCCACAAGCGCTGTTGCGATAATGGTTAAGCTGCCGCCATGTTCGATGTTACGTGCAGCACCGAAGAAACGTTTTGGACGATGTAATGCGTTTGCATCAACACCACCAGTAAGCACTTTACCTGATGATGGGATTACTGTGTTGTATGCACGGGCAAGACGAGTGATTGAATCTAATAAGATAACCACGTCTTTTTTGTGTTCAACTAAGCGCTTGGCTTTTTCAATAACCATTTCAGCAACTTGAACGTGACGACTTGCTGGCTCATCAAAGGTAGAAGCAATAACTTCACCTTTTACCATGCGCTGCATTTCGGTTACTTCTTCAGGACGTTCATCGATAAGTAATACCATTAACACCACTTCTGGGTTGTTATAGGTAATGCTTTGCGCCATGTTTTGTAGCAATAAGGTTTTACCCGCTTTAGGCGGAGCCACAATCAAACCACGCTGACCTTTACCAATTGGAGAACATAGATCCAAAATACGTGAGGTGATGTCTTCTGTTGAACCATTACCACGTTCCATACGCATACGTTCTTCTGCATGCAGTGGGGTAAGGTTTTCAAAGAGGATTTTTGTGCGAGAATTTTCAGGCTTATCGAAGTTAACTTCGTTAACTTTTAAGAGTGCAAAATAGCGTTCACCATCTTTCGGTGGGCGGATTTTACCAAAGATGGTATCACCGGTACGCATATTGAAGCGTCTGATTTGGCTAGGAGAGACATAAATGTCATCAGGGCCTGCTAAATATGAACCATCTGAGCTTCTTAAAAAGCCGAAACCATCTTGGAGGATTTCAAGCACACCGCCACCAAAAATGTCTTCACCGCTTTTGGCGTGGGATTTCAGAATAGAGAAGATGATGTCCTGTTTACGGGCACGGGCCATGTTCTCTAATTTCATGCTATCTGCTAGTGAAACCAGATCTGATATAGACGTGTCTTTTAATTCAGTTAAATTCATGTTGGGGGTCTTGTATTACGCGACGATGCTTACTGCAATCAATCTTTCTTTGGGTCTTACGAAATTGAAATAGTCGATTGATAAGCGAGTAGGGGTTTGGTTGAAAAATCTGATGAATAAATTAGCACTATATGGGCAGTGCGTCCAGAATTTTAGCGAAAAAACGGCACAAATTGTTCATATATTGTGCCGATTGTCACTTTTTAAACGTAAAACACGCAACATTATTAAAATTGATTGTTGTTCATTACACTAAAATAGCGTTTTTTTTAGCAATAACCTGCTAACGGGGTTAGCAGGTTATGTCATTAATCAATAGTGCCGCGATTTTATAAATAGACTTGATTAAGCTTGTGCGTCAATAAACTCTTTAAGTTGAGTTTTTGATAAAGCACCCACTTTAGTAGCAACTAACTCGCCGCCTTTAAACATTAATAATGTTGGAATGCCACGTACACCGTACTTAGCAGGTGAAACATTATTTTGGTCAACGTTTAATTTAGCTACAGTTAGCTTACCTGCGTACTCTTCAGCCACGTCGTCTAGGATTGGGGCAATCATTTTACAAGGACCACACCACTCTGCCCAGAAGTCTACCAGTACTGGTAATTCTGAGTTAATGACGTCGTTTTCGAAGCTGTCATCGCTTAGGTATACAATTTTATCGCTCATGTAGATCTCCAGATTTGGCACCATTGCTAGTTTATTAATGGCTTACCATGTATATTGGGACGGTTAAATAGCTTTTCAAGTGACCGTTCTATTAATGTAGCTATTTGAAACGATCGAGTCTTTTTTTGCAACACTAACGGGTATGCTTGCGCTATGAGCGAAACACATTTATCAACACAAAGATTCGCCGACTTCCCTCTGAAGTCAGAGGTTATACAGGCTTTGAACGAAAATGGCTTTGAATTTTGTACGCCAATTCAGGCGTTATCTCTTCCCATTTTATTACAACAAAAAGATATTGCTGGCCAGGCACAAACAGGAACTGGCAAGACAATGGCCTTTTTAGTGGCCACTTTTCACCACCTTCTCTCAGTTGCTGAGCCAGAAGGTCGTCAAATTAATCAGCCTAGAGCTATCATCATGGCACCGACTCGCGAACTTGCGATTCAGATTGCCAAAGATGCTAAATTGCTTGCACGACATACGGGTTTAAAAGTCGGTATTGTTTATGGCGGTGAGAGTTATGATGTTCAACGCCAAGTGCTTGATGCTGGTGTTGATATTTTAATTGGTACTACGGGTCGTATTATCGATTACGTACGCCAAGGTGTGATCAGTTTAAATGCAATTCAAGCCGTTGTGCTTGATGAAGCTGATCGCATGTTCGATTTAGGTTTTATTAAAGATATTCGTTTCTTGTTTAGGCGTATGCCTGATGCTAAGTCACGCTTAAATATGTTGTTTTCAGCGACGTTATCAATGAAGGTTCAGGAATTAGCTTACGATCATATGAATGATCCAGAAAAAGTTGAAGTCTCACCTGGCGAAAAAACCTCAAAGAACATCAAAGAAGAAATTTTCTACCCTTCGACTGAAGATAAAATGCGTTTGCTTCTGACATTAATGGAAGAAGATTGGCCAGAAAAGGCTATCGTATTTTCAAACACCAAACACAGCTGTGAAAAGGTGTGGTCATGGTTAGAAGGCGACGGCCATCGAGTGGGGTTATTAACCGGTGATGTACCGCAGAAAAAACGTATTCGCATTTTAGAGCAATTTACTTCAGGCGCGCTTGATGTGTTAGTTGCAACTGATGTGGCGGCGCGTGGCTTACATATTTCTGATGTATCTCATGTTTATAACTATGATTTACCAGATGATTGTGAAGATTACGTTCACCGTATTGGTCGTACAGGTCGTGCGGGACAAAAAGGTGTGTCAGTGAGTTTTGCTTGTGAAGAGTACGCACTGAATTTACCGGCCATTGAGACGTATATTAAGCACTCAATACCAGTCACTAATTATGATCGTGAAGCTTTGCTAGACGATTTACCGCCACCGGTTCGTATCCATCGTAAGCACCCAACAACACGTACGCGTGATGGTGCGAGAAGTGGTGCGCATCGCAGTGGTGGACGTCCACCTCAAAGGGCACGTAGACATTCGTAAATGACAGTGACAGCTGCAATGCCTGCATATGCCGCGATAACACTCGGCTCAAATAGTTTTAATATGTTGGTCGCTCACACCCTGAACGGCCAACCCACTATTATTGCAAAATACAAACGTAAAGTACGTTTGGCTGAAGGTATTGGGGCTGATAACCGTCTTGATGAAGCCGTATTACAGCGCGGGCTAGATTGTTTGCAAATGTTTGCTGAGATGCTTGATAAACATCAAGTCGCAGCTGAGCATGTGGCGGTATTTGCCACCGCAACTTTACGTGTGATCAGCAATGCTGATGAGTTTCACCAACGGGCATTACCGATTTTAGGTCATCCGATTGAAGTCATTAGTGGTTTGCGAGAAGCTGAATTAATTTACCAAGGTATGGCGGCCACTACAGAAGGTGGCGGCCAACGCTTGGTGATTGATATTGGCGGCGCCAGTACTGAGTTTATTATCGGAAATGGTAATCAAGTGCTGTTTAAAACCAGTTTAGACTTTGGCTGTGTGCGCTTTAATCAACAGTTTTTTAAGCAAACGCCTTATCTAATGGCTGATTTTGAGCAAGCTAAAGCTGCGGTACTGATGGCGCTGAAGCCTTGCTTGCAACAACTGACACAATTGGGTTGGCAAGGCGTTGTGGGCGCATCAGGGGCTGTACAGTCTGTGGTGTCAGTACTTCATCATCGCGAGCTGTCTGAGATCATCACTTTGAAAGTGCTGCATCGTTTTAGAGACGAAGTTTTGGCACAGCAAAATGAGTCACTGCATCATATTCAAGGCTTATCTGCTGAAAAAGCACCGACATTTGCCTCTGGTATTGCGATTTTAATCGCTTTATTTGAATTGTTGGATATTGAATCGCTGAATCTATCGGGTGGAGCGCTGCGTGAAGGGGTGCTAAGCATGCTGGCTGCAAGAGTCGCTTAATAATTTAGTGTCTTTGGCAGGTAAACATCGAATACAAAAAACGGGATCATTTGATCCCGTTTTTATTTGCCTGAAAAAACTCAAGAGGCTTTCAAAACAGACTATTTCAGAATGTTGACTAAATCTTGTTCCAGCGACACTGTTGGACGTTCAACGATTCGGCCAATTTCTTCATCTTGTTGCTGAATGATAAAGGTCGGGATTCGGGTGAATTCATATGCTGCCGCTAGGCCTTCTGGATCAACTTTGCTGCGATCAATACCTATGTAAGTCACGGTAATATTCGGATTGGCCGCTTCTTCGATAAGGCGCATGAAACGTGGCGTTTCACGATGGCAATCAGGGCACCAAGTACCAATAATTACCACGATATTTGTTGGGGTAGTTACCGCTTTTAATTCAGTTAATGCGGCAGCATCAATTTTATACTGCTCATACTCTGCAGCGTAACCTGGTAAGTCTTTTTCAAGTGTTGAAATATCAACAAGTCCGGTAATAATCACTTCTTGTTTCTCCTCGCTGCATGTTGCCATGAAGCCTGTTTGCTCTTCATCGAATGAACAACCACTGCCAGCCATGGCTGAGCCAGCAACCAAATGGCTGCCAAAGAAAATTGCGGTTGTAGCTAATAATGTTTTAACAGTGTTATGCATGATAAGGCCTCAAGAAAGAACAATAAAACAATTCAATCATTTAACCTTAGGTTAGTGAAGTTGAATATTAGCTAGCTGTTAGCTAGATCACTAATATAAGTAAAATTCAAAGATAACTTTGCACTGGCTCATAGTGCATTAGCAAGAGTTAATGTTTATTGCTACGGCGATGAATGTCACTATTGGGGGGTGTTTTAGTCGCCTTTATAATCAATTTGAATCATTTAGCCTGCAAAATGCGCTATAAAAAAGGAGACCAATAGGTCTCCTGTTTGTTATTCATCTTGTATAAATAACATTTTTATTTACTTATCTTCTTTTAGCCACTGAGCTGCGCTTTTAGCAAAGTAAGTTAAAATACCATCGGCGCCAGCGCGCTTAAAGCACAGCAGTGATTCCATCACGATAGCCTTTTCGGCTAACCAGCCATTTTGAATTGCTGCCATGTGCATGGCATATTCGCCACTCACTTGGTATGCAAAAGTCGGCACTGCTAGTTCGGTTTTTACGCGGCGAACGATATCAAGGTATGGCATGCCAGGCTTTACCATTACCATGTCTGCACCTTCTTGAATATCTAATGCGACTTCATGTAAGGCTTCATCGCTATTGGCTGGATCCATTTGGTAGCTATGCTTGTTGCCACCTTTAAGGTTACCTGCTGAGCCGACAGCGTCACGGAAAGGGCCGTAGTAACTAGAAGAGTATTTGGCTGAATATGCCATAATTTGAGTGTTAACGTGGCCTGCAGCTTCTAATGCTTCACGAATAGCGCCAATTCGGCCATCCATCATGTCTGAAGGAGCGACAATGTCAGCGCCGGCTTCAGCGTGTGATAAGGCTTGTTTGACTAAGATCTCAGTGGTGATGTCGTTAAGGATGTAACCTGTGTCATCAATAATGCCGTCTTGACCATGGGTGGTGAAGGGGTCAAGTGCCACATCTGTCATAATCCCAAGCTCAGGAAAAGCTTGTTTTAACTCACGTACGGCGCGCTGTACTAAACCGTCACAATTGTAAGCTTCTTCAGCCATGAGGGTTTTCTTTTCCGCAGGTGTAACTGGGAACAGGGCAATCAAAGGAATGCCAAGTTCGACTAATTCAGCGGCTTCTTTGAGTAATAAGTCGATTGAATAGCGTTCAACACCCGGCATCGACGCCACTTTTTCGGTGCGATTGTTGCCTTCAAGAACAAACATTGGGTAGATAAGGTCATTCACCGACAGTTTGTTTTCTGACATTAAACGGCGGCTGAAATCATGTTTACGCATGCGGCGCATTCTGCGCTGTGGAAAAGCACTAGTAATTATATTCACATTCGACTCCTGAAATTAGACTGATCTTAATCAGACGAAAACAGACAAACCTGATTTCGTCCACTGCGCTTAGCTTGGTAAAGCGCTTTATCTGCTTGTTCAAGTAACTGAGTTGGCTGTTCATTGGTTTCGATAATGGCAGCGCTCACACCGATACTTACGAAAAGGGAAATAGGGTTATTATCCCAATCGATTGATAAATTGGAGATTGCTTGGCGAATTCTTTCAGCCAATAGCATCGCTCCTACACTATCAGTATTTGGTAATATAATAGCAAACTCTTCACCTCCAAAACGTGACACCAGATCGGTTGGTCGTTTTAAAAACTCAGAAATTGTTGTCGCAATCACTTTAATTGCAAGGTCGCCAGCAAGGTGACCAAATTGATCATTAATCTGTTTAAATTTATCAATATCAACCATTAGGATAGCAAGTGAGGTTTGCTGACGACGACTAATGCGTCCTTCTGCGGTTAGGCGTTTATCAAAGGCGTTTCTATTTTTTACCCCAGTTAAACTGTCAGTGGTGCTTTGTTGCTGCAGCTTTTGATTAGCATCATTTAGCTCACGTAAGGTGACTTCGAGCTCAAGAGTCCGCTCAGCGACCATTTGTTCGAGACGTTCATTGGTTCTCGCTTCTGCTTTTAAAGCTTCATCACGGTTTTGTTGTAGTTTTTGGGCTTGCTCTAGGGCCTTTTTTTGCATTTGAAGTTTGGCTTTTCGTTCATCGTTATAGCGCACAGCTAGCACTGCAGCCATGACAATGACTTCAAAGGTCAGTCCGATCATCATTGGAGTATGCGCTGGCATATACCACTGTAAATAGCCCAGATAAATGAGCCCGCTGAGAATGGCACCAATAAATAGCCCGATACGGGCAATAGCATATAAACGTGCATTTTTACTGCCTTTAATTACTTGTATTAAAGATACTGTAATCAGTACACAGCTAATGGCGATTACCGAGAAAGTGAGCAAATATAAGCTGAATTTAAAATCAATAAACGAGATAACCAGACTCAGTAAAACGCAGTAAACCGCAAGGTAACGACCGACTAATAGCATCGGTTTATTATGATATTTAAGTAGCATCACTTTTTCGGTAAACATCAGCGCAAAAGCTAAGGCTATCGGGATTAATATTGGAATGGCTAAGTTTTGCACCACCGGCAGTGTGGGCCATAAATATTGAAAGGCAATACCATGAATAGTGGCCACAAGTAGAGTTAAACTGAGTACATAGCCACTATAGTAACTATAACTAAAAGACCCTGATGCGAGGGCAATAAACAAACTAAATAGCCCAATGGCAATCAATATCCCAATTTGAAAGCCATTAGCAAGGCTTTGAGACTCAATGGCATGGCTGTAATCATTTTTACTCCATAGTACCAATGGAAAATTTAAGCTGCCGCGATTATCGATTTTTAAGTAAAAGGTATGTGTTTCGTTTGGCTGTAATTCAAAGGGGTAAAGAAATAAATTACTTTGCAGTGGGCGCTGTTTAAACGGATAGCTATCACCCATTAGCTCCACTTTTACTAATTTGTTATTGACTAAATGATATAGTTTCATGCTATCTAGCAGTGGGTTATTCAGCGCTATCATGCGTGATAGATGGTCATTAGGGCTAAAAATACTAAAACTCAACCAAGTATTTTTAGCGCCAATTTTACGCATATCGCCGCGGCTTAACTTGCGCCAATCTTGTTGGCTATTTTTTAGCAGTGTTAAGCTGGCAAGCTCTTCAATATCTTGAGACTGATTGATATACATCCAATCCGTTAATTTGATTTTTGTAATGGATGAGGCGGTTAATCTTAGCGGGGTATTGGCGTGCTCAACGGCAAGCGCGTGGGCTGCTTGTAATTGAGTTAGCAATATAATAAAAAACAAAGTAAATGCTTTAAACGCCCAATGCACTTGCTGCATTAATCCTGCCCTAGGTTAAAAAAACGCTGGCTGTTGGTGTAGCAATGGGCTGCCAGCTCTGCATAGGGTTGCTGACGAAGATTAGCAATATACTCGGCAATATAGGGCAAGTATTGTGGCAAATTTTTGCTAGATTTGGGTTTAGGGCGCATGCTGCGAGGTAATAAATAAGGGCTGTCAGTTTCAACCATTAAGCGGTTGTTTGGGACCAATGGCACTATGCTCGCCAGCTCAGCGCCGCGACGTTCATCGCATACCCAGCCAGTTATGCCGATATGTAAATCTAATTCAAGACAAGCAAGTAACTCATCTTTGCTGCCCGTAAAGCAATGCAGCAGCGCTGCAGGGAGCTTGTGGCGATATTGACTTACTATTGCAATAAAGTCCTCGTGAGCGTCACGACAGTGCATCAGTACCGGCATTTGTAATGCAACTGCCAATTCAAGTTGGGCGTGAAAGGCAAGGCGCTGGGCATTACGGGGAGAAAAGTCGCGATTATAATCTAAACCGCATTCACCAATAGCAACCACTTGCTTTAATGCTGCTAAGGTTTTTATCTCATCAGCACTGGCAGCATTCCAGCTACTGGCGTGGTGAGGGTGAACCCCTGCAGTGCTATAGAGTTGCTGAGGGTATTTTGCGCACAGCGAGGCGCTGTCGCTACTTTCAGTAATATCACTGCCAATAACAATTAACGGCGAAACATGATGTTGCGCCGCTTGAGTCACTATGTTGTCAATATCAGCGATTAACCTGCTGCTAAGCAAATTAACGGCTATGTCGATATGCTGCGGCATGATTTATTTTAAACGCTTCACTCGAATAGTGGAGTTACGATCATCGCTGCCCAGTAGGAATGAACCGAGAGCGCCTTTTTCAACAAAGACGGTTTGATCTTTTTTCACTTTATAGCGGTCAGTACCTGATTGCTTCCAAGTTTGATTATTAGACAGGGTAATAATTAATGAGCCGTAAGGATCTTTTTTTACCGATACAACGTCAGCATAAAGGCGAGTGACATCCTCATCGACCTTCTTTTTAAGACCAAACTCTTGTTCTGCAGTAGGATTGTTAGACGTTGCAACTGCAGCCTTTGTTACGGCAGATGCAGTTACTACTGCTGGCGTCGATACCGCAGTAGCAGTCTCTGTTGTCGCTGAAGTGAGGGAGGTGTTAACTGACGCGGCTAATGTGTCGTAACACATTAGCCGGTCAAGTTTGTCAGTTTGAGCTGCACAGCTCGCCAGTTGTTGCTCAACACTGGCCTGTGCTTGAGAAGAGATAGCCAAAGCAAAAGTGGCAATCAAAGTTAAACGCATTACAGAATCCTTCTTTTTATTGGTTAACTAGTCCATGAGTGCGATGCGCAATTTAACTATCAGCTTTCTCGTTCTCTGGCTCTTCGTTATCTGTATCTTCTTTTGGGGTATATAGCCTAGCTGCTAATAAACCACCTTCAAATAATATTAACATAGGAATCGCTAACATTGTTTGTGAAATAATATCAGGTGGCGTTAGCATCATGCCAACCACAAATGCACCTACAACAATGTAAGGGCGTTTTTGTTTAAGCTCATCTGGTGTTGTCACGCCAGCCCAGCACATTAATACTACGGCTACAGGGATTTCAAAGGCTAAACCAAAAGCAAAAAATAGCTTTAAGATAAAACTTAAATAGCTACTAATGTCGGTTGCTACTTGCACTCCTTCTGGTGCGACACTGGTGAAAAACGCAAATACCACCGGAAATACCACGTAATAGGCGAAAGCAATACCGAGGTAAAATAATACCGTACTGCTAAATAGCAGCGGCATAATCATGCGCTTTTCGTGTTTGTATAAACCGGGCGCCACAAATGACCATACTTGAAATAGTACGTAGGGGATCGCCACAAAAAATGATAACACTAAGGTTAATTTAAATGGCGCAAAAAAGGGCGCGGCTACATCCGTTGCAATCATACTGCCGGTCTCTGGCAGTGATTGCATTAATGGGATTGCCATATAATGGTAAATGTCATTTGCCCAATAAACTAAGCAGATAAATACCAGCAATACGCTGCCGATAGCTCTAAGTAACTTATTTCGTAACTCAAGCAAATGACTGATAAGAGGTAGCTGTTGTGACATTGGTTACCCGTGTTAGCTTTTGGTATTTGAACTGTCAGAGTCGTTTGCTTGTTCACTTTTGGCAGTAGAACTTTCAGCGGGTGTAGCTGCAGAGGTATCTTTGGCTACTTCGTCAACTTGATAGGGACGATTAACCGATTTTGCAGCATCTTTTAGCTGTTCAATGGACTCTTGTAGTTCAGGTGATAGGTTCGACAAACCTTTGCTTTCTGCTTTTTTAAGGTCAGCATGAAGCTGATCAATTTTAAGCTCTTGCTCTAATTCATCTTTGACTGAGTTTGCCATCCGCTTTAATGAGCGGATCCACTCAGATATTGAACGTACTGCAACCGGAAGTCTTTCGGGGCCGAGAACCACAAGCCCCAAAATTCCAATCAGCAGTAGCTCCATAAAGCCAATACCGTCAAACATAATGAATTACGCCTGTTCTTTATCCTTTGACTCGGATTTCTGCTCAGTTGCCTGTTCAGACTTTTTCGCAGTGCTGTCTTCTAGAGACTTCTTTTCTTCATCTTCAGGATTCATTGCATTTTTGAAGCCCTTAACAGCCCCACCTAAATCGCCACCTAAAGAACGTAATTTTTTAGTTCCGAATAACAACACAACAATTAACGCAATAATTAGAAGCTGCCAAATACTGATGCCGCCCATGAACATTTCCTCTATAAGAATAAAAACATGATGTTGGAATTTTTACATTCACAATTGTAACCTTTATACATAGAGTATTATGAACCTCTAATGTATAAGTGCTAGTTAAAATTTACGGTTTTTTGGTCTGGATCGCCATCCTGTGAACCAAAGCACTATACCTGATGTGATACAAATGTAAGCAGGCCATAGTGTAGCGTATTGGTTTAATAATATTGTGCCACAGATCAACATTACAGCAGCTGTTATTAATAAGTAATTACTTTTATGGGCTTTATGTTGAAATTTTAGGTACTTATCAAGCATTTGTTGTTGGGTGCCCAGTAGTTTTCGACCCATTTTTAAATTGTCATAGATAAGTTCTGGAAATTCTGGCAGCTTTTCAGCCCAATAAGGGCTCTTCATTTTAACTTTATCAAAAATGGCTTTCGGGCCGACTTGTTCAGACATCCACTGCTCTAAAAACGGTTTAGCTGTTGACCATAAGTCTAGCTGTGGGTACAGCTGACGACCTAAGCCTTCAATGTAAAGTAATGTTTTTTCGAGTAAAACAAGTTGTGGTTGCACGACGATATCGAATCGGCGGGCAGTGCGAAATAACTCCAGTAACACATGGCCAAATGAGATTTCGTCTAATGGCTTATTAAACATGGGTTCGCAAACCACTTTAACCGCTTGCTCAAATGCCAGTACGTCAGTGTTTTCTGATACCCAACCCGATTCAATATAAAGCTGGGCAATACGCTGATAATCACGATTAAAAAAGGCTAAGAAATTTTCTGCTAAATAGCGTTTGTCGACATCATTAAGGGTGCCCATAATGCCGCAATCCATGCCGATATAAAATGGATTGTCAGGGTGTTCACGGCTTATAAAAATATTGCCAGGGTGCATGTCAGCATGGAAAAAATTATCACGAAATACTTGGGTGAAAAACAGCTCAACACCGCGTTCAGCCAAAAGCTTTAAATTAGTCCCTTGGGCTTTTAAGGCTTCAATATCTGAAACAGGAATGCCGTAAACACGCTCCATTACCATTAGGCGAGGGTAGCAATAATCTTCATAAACATAAGGCACATACAAGCTATCAGAGTCTAAAAAATTGTTACGTAGCTTGATGGCATTGAGCGCCTCTAGTTTAAGGTTTAGCTCGCCTAAAATGGTGGTGCGATAATCATCAATGACTTCAGCAGGGCGCAGACGATTGCCTTCACCTAATAGCTTTTCAAGTAAATTGGCCGCTTGGCACATCAGTTGTAAATCAGCATTAACTTGCGCTTCAACGTTGGGACGTAAAACTTTTAACACCACCTCTGCGCCATTTTCTTTCAAGTTAGCAGTGTGAACTTGAGATATGGATGCTGACGCTAAGGGAATGTCTTCAAAGTTGTCAAATAATGAGTCTATCGGCGCTTTTAGTTCTGCTTCAATAGCTTGGCGGGCAAGGGTTGAATCAAAAGGTGGTACGCGGTCTTGCAACATCGCCAGCTCACTGGCCCACTCATCATTGAGTAAGTCACGGCGAGTTGACAGCATTTGTCCCAGCTTGATGTAAACCGGTCCTAAATCTTGCATCGCCAGCTTTAAACGTTCAGCAGAAGATTTGTCTTTGTGTTGGTTGCGGATCCAAAAGAAACAATTTCGCAGAAGTGAAAAGTACCAGGGAGTTTTATTTTTGGGTAAAACATCATCTAAGCCGTAATGGAGTACAGTTTTTATGACTTGGTAACCACGCCTGATACTTGCAATTGTCATGGGGTAATTTTTTCTCTTAATTTTGCTATCTTGGACTCAATGCTTGTTGTTCTATCAACAAGCTGTTCCAGATTATCACGAAAATGAATGAAGTCGATTTGATGAGGGGCGAGTCGATATTCTTCAGTGGTTAATTGACCCACATGAGAGAGCGACTTTTCAAACACTTGCTTCATTGAACTGGCTAAGTGTTTGGTATTAGTCAGCAACATATGAGTCGGGGCATCACCAATATACTTTGATAATGGCTCGGCAAAATCTAACTCAATGTGCTTTAAGTAATGACTAAAGCTTTGCAATAAGTTGATATCGCCATCGAGGATCAGCTTATCTTGCTTAATGAGCTCGGTAAGGTTAGCCCCTTCAGTCACCTTATAAAGCGTAGTGACATCAGCAGTAATACTGACGTCAACAGTGGCTTCATAAGCGCTCATGACTTGAATTTGCGGTGCAAAAATAAGGTATATTGGCCAACTAACTTGGGTTAACTGAATTTTGAATACTTTACCGTGCAACGGCTTTAGTCGCGCATATTCACCCTGATCTTGTGCTTGTAACTGCCCGAGAGCAGTTTCCATTGCAGCACAAGCAAGTAATGAACAGTGGTTCGGCAGCATTAGAATTTATAACCGCGATGTAAGGCGACAACACCATCAGTCATATTGGTGTAGTCAACTTGTTCAAGACCGGCATCAAGCATCATTTGCTTTAAGGTTTCTTGATCTGGATGCATGCGAATTGATTCAGCTAGGTATTCATAGCTGTCAGCATCTTGGGTAATTAGTGCGCCCATTTTAGGCAACACTTTAAAGCTATAAAGGTCATAAACTTTACGCATGACTTCGTGTTGAGGTTTTGAGAACTCAAGCACTAATAACTTTCCGCCAGGTTTTAGTACCCGGCGCATCGAGCGTAATGCTGCGTCTTTATCGGTCACATTACGTAAACCAAACGCAATGGTAATAATATCAAAATGATTGTCAGGAAACGGCAGTGCTTCAGCATTAGCTTGTACGTAACTGACATTGCTAACAATGCCTTTGTCGCGCAATTTAGTACGGCCAACTTTAAGCATTGAATCATTAATGTCAGCAAGAATAACCTGGCCGCGCTCACCCACAAGGTGTGAGAATTTAGCGGTTAAATCACCGGTGCCGCCAGCAAGGTCAAGTACTTTCATGCCCGGTCTTGCGCCTGCGGTCGCAATCGTGTGACGTTTCCAAAAACGGTGTACACCGAATGACATAACATCATTCATGATGTCGTATTTAGCAGCAACCGAATGAAATACGTCAGCAACTAAATCCGCTTTTTTCTCTGAATCAACGGTTTTGTAACCAAAATGGGTGTTCTTTGGGTCGCCCTCAGACATCTGTGTATTCCTATAATGTGCGGTAATTAACAGCGAGTGTATGTCATTGCTTGCTTTGCAGAAACTTCAATCAGCCAGAATGTGATCAAGTTTACTTGAAATAGCTAAGAATGCGTTAAGACAGCGTATTATTCTATCTCATCAAAATTGCCCTGCATTAGAGCATAAAATTCACAGTTATTGAATAGTGAAAGTATTAGGTAATAGCGTGCAATAAATTTAACAGCTTAAGTTTGTACGATCCTTAAGCGAGAGAAGTTCAAATATCCCTTGCTTAAGCTAGCTTACTTTTCTTGCCTGGATATAACTGTACATTAATTCACAGACACTTTGGCCTACATCACGCTTACCAGCCATATCACCCGCATCGTGACATTGAGGCGCGGCTTCAGCAATATGCAGATAAGCACAAGGGCAGTGTTTAGCGATGTGATGAATATAGTGGCAGGCATCTAACAAGGGCACACCGGCAAAAGTGGATGCGCTGCTGGGCATTTTGGCGATGGCATCTACATCAATTTCTAAGGCCACTGGCAGTTGAGTTTGATTAAGATTGCTGGCGATTTGTTGCAGCGCTTGGCTTAAGTCGATTTCTCGTCTGACCCAAATTTGCTGAAAGCTGTGCCAATGACCGCCAAATAAGCTTAATTGCTCTAAGGTGGCTTCAGTGTTTTTTAGCTCATGTAAACCTAGCACATGGTAATAAGCCAGTGCGCCATTGGCTGCAGCATAGCTAAATCCGTTGCCACTGTGGCGCCCTTCCCGTGGGCGAAAATCGCTATGGGGATCAAGGTTTACTGCCGCAGCCGCCTGATTAAAGTGAGCCTTAGTCGCCATTAGCATGCCATATGCATTGTTATGACCGCCGCCGATCACTATGGGCTCAAGCTCTGCTGCCATAATTTGGCTGATCACACTAATGACTTGGTTATCAAGTTCTTTAGTCGCTTGCCTTAACTCTTCTAGGGATGCCGCTTCTGGCAGTGGGGCCTGAGATATTTCCCCTAAAATAAGACACTGTTTACCATCAAGGTAGCGGTTGGACTGCAAATTAAGCCATTGTTGCATAGTGGCACTAAAGGCTGCAGATGAGCCGCCGCGGCCTAAGTTAGCCCTTGGACCTGCATCTTCGGTAATTCCGACAATAACAAATTGCACCCCATTGGTTTTAGCCTCACAAAGTGCCTGTTTAAGATCCGCTAAAGAGGGGGCTGATTCGGAGATAAGCTTGACGGTTTGGCCCAGTTTGCTTTCGCCATCTCTGCTGGAGAGGTATTGATTAACTTCACTGCGGGTCATTATCTGCAACATTAAGAACCTATTTCATTCAATTGGGGTTAGCTTTAAGGCTAATATGTCGAGCCACATATCTAGAGTCAAATACTTAGAGCTTATGACTTAAAAATAGGCCATAAAAAAGCCAGCATAGCTGGCTTTAGTCGATATTTAAACTGGTAATATGTAACCAGCAATATCAATCGATTATTCGATATCTAATGGCTCTGGCGATAAGATAACGCCAGTATTGTCAGCATAGATATGGTCGCATGGCAGGAATGTTACCCCACCAAAGTTAACTGGGATTTCAACTTCACCAACGCCATTAGTGTCAGCGCCAATCGGGATTGAAGCTAATGCTTGAATACCAATATCCATTTCTTCAAGGGTGTCAACGTCACGTACTGAGCCGTAAACAATAATGCCTTCCCACTTGTTAGCCACTGCGATTTCAGCAATCGAGGCATCAATTAATGCACGGCGCATTGAACCGCCACCATCTACTAACAAGACTTTACCTTCGCCTTCTGCTTGCAGCGCATCAGCAATTAAGCCGTTATCTTCAAAACATTTGATGGTACTAATCGAACCACCAAAAGAGCTACAACCGCCGTAATTACTGAACATTGGTTCTACTACATCAACGACATCTAAATACATATCACACAATTCTGAGGTGTTGTATTCCATAGTGACACTCCTTGGGGTTAGCGATTCACAGAGGTTTTCGCCAGTTATCAAAGCAATAATATATGAATTATATGAGCTTTTTATGAAAATAACAGCGATATTCATCACTTGATAAAGATAATCAGTTAGTTGTTCAGTCTTTGGTCTTAAGGCGGGATGACTTAAACGGCTGTTGTTTATCGCTGTGATAAGCCCTTTATTAGCCTTAGTTCTTGTTTTTATATGATTAACTGCATTGTTGCCCTGTCTGTGGTGACTCCTTTGAGTAAGTTATGATTGTCATAAAAGTTTCGATAGCTTGTCATCTAAGCGTCATTAGCCCTATTTACAGTTCTTATTAAGGTTGAACAATTGAACTATAAGGATTTTGTATGGCTATGACGATTAGCGCACTGGATAAGTTTGTGTTTTGCCACATTATTACTTTTTGTCGAACTCATGAGTTAACCCCTTTAGCGAAAAGAATCTCAGCAAGTGGGGATGGCCATTATTACGTGTATATGGCGGTAGGTTTATTGTTTTTACATCCTCAAGGCAGTCAGTTTTTTAATTTGATGTTAGTGAGTTTTATCATTGAACTGCCGTTATATTTTGTCTTTAAAAATGCCATTCGCCGCACTAGGCCTTGCGCCGCTTTTGCAGGGTTTGATAGCAGCTTTCAGGCATCAGACAAATTTAGTTTGCCATCGGGGCATACTGCAGCGGCCTTTATTATGGCGATGGCTATCACTTCGACTTTTCCTGCATTGTGGCCAATCGCAATGACCTGGGCTGTGGCGATTGGATTATCTCGAATAGCGCTTGGGGTGCATTATCCATTGGATATTGTTGCTGGTATTGGGTTGGGGGTCGGTGTGGTTATCTTAGCCGAGCCGTTGATTTAGCTTGTCATAGCGCTGAAATTGGTCATTAAACAAGGTAAATCATGAAAATATTATACGGTGTTCAAGGGACGGGAAATGGCCATATTAGCCGTGCCAGAGTCATGGCAAAGGCGTTAAGTAAAACTGATATCGAGGTTGATTTTTTATTTAGTGGTCGCGCCAAAGATGAGTACTTTGATATGCAATGTTTTGGCGACTATCAAGTTAGAACGGGCATGTCTTTTATTACCGAAGACGGGCGAGTCAGCATTGGCAAAACCATTAAAAGAAATATCACTTCACCCATTGTGTCTGAAGTGAGACAACTTGATTTGAGCGGCTATGATTTAGTGTTAAACGACTTTGAGCCAGTGAGTGCTTGGGCTGCTAAAAAACAGGGCGTGACCGCAATTGCGATCAGTCATCAAGCGTCCTTACAATACTCAGTACCTAAACAGGGAATGAGCTGGTTTGATGAAATACTGTTAAACAACTTTGCACCTGCAGATATCAAATTAGGCTGTCATTGGCATCATTTCGGTTTTGCTATTTTACCTCCCTTTGTAGAAGTTGAGCCAAGTTGTGGTGCTCACAGTCATCAAATTTTGGTGTATTTACCCTTTGAAAGTGCCGACGCGATAGCAGCTTTTTTAAGGCCTTTTCCTGACTATCAATTTTTTGTTTACCATGGCAATAAGCCAAAGCAGTCATTACCAGATCATATTAATTGGTTCAGCTTTGATCGCTGTGGGTTTAAACAACACATGTCGCAATGTGGTGGGGTAATAGGTAATGCAGGTTTTGAGCTTGCCAGCGAGGCGATGACATTAGGTAAGAAGCTACTGGTTAAACCGCTTCAGGGGCAATTTGAGCAATCATCAAACGTAGCAGCATTAGAGCTGTTGGCTGCAGGACAAAGTATGGATAGCTTAGATAGTAAAATGTTAGCCCGATGGTTAAAGGCGGCGTCGCCCAAGCCTATTGCATATCCGCAAGTTGGTGATGCCTTGGTGGGGTGGTTACTACAAGGTAATTGGCATCAACATCAAGCGCTTTGCCATGATTTATGGTCCCAAGTCGATCTACCTGATAACTGGCGCAAGTAAATGGCATCAGTAAATCGAGCCTTTCTTTGTCTGTGACTCAAGATCAATCAGTTAGCCGCTAGCTTTGCTAATTACTTTGGTAAGTAATAAGTAATAAGTAATAAGTCACATTAGCTGACTTTTGAATGATGCTGATGAAGTTGCTCGAGTAACTCATCTTCCAAAGCAAAGCGCGCTTCCATTGCTTGAGCTAAATTAGAGAGATCGCTATCTAATTCTAGCAACATAGAATCGCTATCTGCTTCAGTATATTTGTCATTGAAGTCTAATGCGGCATCAGTTGATTCACTGATTTGTGGTAATAACAGTTGTGCTCGGGCTTTACTTTGTTCACCTGATTTTTCACACTCATTAACCAATTGATCGTATACCTCAAAATGACCTTCAGAGACATAATCAACTAATTGAGCGCAAAACTGCTTAACGGTATCTAGTTCAGGTAAGCTTTTTGCTGGGACTGAGTAAGGGGCGAGGCCAGCAATTTTGAAGTATTGGATCAGTAATGCTCTGCGGTGCTGCAGCCATTGATCAACCAGCTTATTGGAGCCACCCCATTTTTGTTCGGCTTTTTCTAGTTTTGTCAGCATTATCATTCTCAATTTAGTAACCAATACATAACACTTAATGTATGAGAGAAAGTAGTGATTAATCAACTCTTTTCTGCAAAAGAAGCAATGGATTGACCAGAGGAATGGGCTGAGTTACGAGGGAAATATTCTTTGTTATTGTAATCTAAAGAAAAATGCCCAGCGATAGCATGCTACCGCTGGGCAAATAGATTTTTAAGGGCTCGATTTATCGTGCTTCTTGATTGTTCTTGCTAGCGCAGACTTTTTATATCAAAGGTGCAGCGAAGGTGCAACTTTTTTGTCGAGTTAGCTTCACACCTAGTCAAAAATCACCCTTTTTGTGAGCATATTAACGTTTATATTAGCAATTTTGATACTAGTAGGAGGGGCAGCTCACATAAATTTAGCAGAACTGGTTACATTAATACCTTAAGTCGCTAAACTACGGTTCAGCGGATATCAATATATGTTTAGGAATCAAGCCCAATGGCAGAATTAAAGAATGATCGTTATTTACGCGCTTTACTAAAACAGCCTGTTGACAGAACGCCTGTATGGATGATGCGTCAAGCTGGTCGTTACCTTCCAGAATACAAAGCAACCCGTGCTCAAGCCGGTGATTTCATGTCGCTTTGTAAAGACCAAGACTTGGCTTGTGAAGTGACTTTACAGCCATTACGTCGTTATGATTTAGATGCAGCTATTTTATTTTCAGACATTCTAACCATTCCAGATGCAATGGGCTTAGGCTTATACTTTGAAACTGGTGAGGGTCCACGTTTTGAACGTCGAGCTGATACCGTTGACTCGATTAAAAAGCTTTGCATTCCAGATCCAGAAGATGAACTTGGTTACGTGATGCGTGCAGTAAGCACGATTCGTCGCGAGCTAAAAGGTGAAGTACCGTTAATTGGTTTCTCTGGTTCTCCTTGGACGCTAGCCACTTATATGGTTGAAGGTGGTTCAAGCAAAACATTCGAAAAAATTAAGAAAATGGCTTACGAAGAGCCAGCAGCATTACACATGCTTTTAGACAAGTTAGCTGATTCAGTTATCTTGTACCTAAATGCACAAGTTGCTAACGGTGCTCAGTCGTTAATGATCTTTGATTCATGGGGCGGTGCGTTATCTCACCACGCTTACCGTGAGTTCTCATTACGTTACATGCAAAAAATCGTTGATGGCCTAACTCGCCATGCTGACGGTCGCCAAGTTCCTGTTACCTTGTTCACTAAAGGTGGCGGATTATGGTTAGAGTCTATGGCTGAAACTGGTTGTGATGCGCTCGGTTTAGATTGGACTGTTGATATCGGTGATGCACGTCGCCGTGTTGGTCATAAAGTGGCGCTGCAAGGCAACATGGACCCATCTGTACTTTATGCTTCACCAGAGCGTATTCATCAAGAAGTGGATCAAATCTTATCTTCTTACGGTGAAGGTACTGGCCATGTATTTAACTTGGGTCATGGTATCCATCAACATGTTAACCCAGAACATGCTGGTTCATTCATTAACTCAGTACATGAGCTATCAGCGAAATATCATAAGTAATTGATAATGATGCGCACAAAAAAAGACGAGCAATGCTCGTCTTTTTTTTAATTCGTTTTCGACCTCTGAGCTTTACCATATTTTATTCATCATAGTTTTAATGGTAATGAGTGCTCTCTATCACAAAGTGACAATTGAATATTCTAAATTGTGATCTTAACAAAACTCTTAGTGGGGTTTATTTGATACTTTATCGTCATTCTGAGAATTAAGTATTATTTAGCTAACTAGCTTTGTTTCATGATGAAACAGAGGCAAAAACTAGTAGCCTTTGCCAAAAAGAGTTAATTATGAAAATTCAAATTATTGTTGCTTTAATGTTCTTTGCTGTATTTGCTGCGCTACTACCAGGTACCCATTACATTTATGTGGCTAATGCCGATTATTATATGGGGCAATTTGTGACTGTTGCGGCAGTATTATTAATGTGGGGAAGTCTATTTGCTGGTTTTGTGAGTCTTTTCTTCCACAAAATTAAAAAACTTTATCAATCTATCTAAAGTTAATAGCTATTTCTGTAGCTGAATATAGGCGCTCCCTCTAAAGGGGCGTGTTCAGTTATGACCCTCAAAGTCACCTTAATTATAGGTGGCTTTGTTATTTTTAGTGTTTGTCTAATTTAGTGTGTGGCTAGTTCAATCATAAAACGGCTTCCTTTGCCGGGAGTGCTTTTAATATCAATACGGCACTTTAGGAGTCCAAGCAATTGGCGCACTATGGCTAAACCAACACCCAACTGTGGCAATGTTTGATTGGGCTCAAATGATAACTGCTGCATGGATAATTGTTTTAAGGCTTCGACTTCATGCTTATGCATGCCTGCGCCAGTATCTTTAACGGCTAACCAGCTTTGACCATTTAAGCTTTCGCTGTATACCTTGATGGTGCCACCTTTTGGGGTGTATCTCAGGGCATTATCTACAAGATTATTTAATATTCGACGCATTAATTGTGGGTCGGTATACACTTGCAGCTCATCGGCAATATTAAAGTCTAAGAGTATTCCAAGTTTTTGCGCTCTGGGTGCAAAAGTTTGTTTTAAATCCAGTAATACCTCTCGCAAATTAATTTGACTTATTTGGGCACTGATTTGACCATTTTCCAGTGCTGCTAATTCAAGTAATTGTGCCAGTAACTGCTGTAAGTTTTGCCCTGAATTAGCGGCGTACTCAATTAATTCTGGTTGGCGCTCTGCTGGCGGTAATAGTAGCCAGGTATCGATATATCCCAGCAAAGAGGTGAGTGGGGTTTTTAAGTCATGGGACAAATGCAGTAAGAAGTCATGTTTGGCTTGTTGTTGGCGTTTGACTTGTTGGTGTTGTTGGCTGATTTTATGCAGTAAATGATTAATATTGTCACTGAGGACTCTGATTTCTTCGCTGCCATTGTAACGGTTAGGCAAAGCCAGTGTGCCGCTTAATGGCGAATCTTTTAATTGGTTGAGATCGCTAGCTAATTTTTTAATTGGTTGGGTAAAAAAGCCCAGCAATAGCACAAATAACATCAGTGCAAAAATAATCCAAAAGCCAATGGTAGCGCCCCAAAGCTTGGGCTGATTTTCTGAGTTTATTAGTGCTTGCCAGCTATCATAATCTTCGCCGCCGATGATGACATATAAGTATCCACTGTGAAGCCCGTCAGTAGTGATGAGCGGGCTGACGGAAAAGATTTTTTCTGTTTTTTTTGAGCGGGGATCTGTGCCTAAAATCGGTAGGTCTCGACCTGCAATAAATTGCTTTATCTTGGCTAAATTTACTCGAGTGGTTTTGATTTTCTCTTCTTTGGCATCGTAAGCAATGACACGACCTTGTGGATCTAAGGTATAAATTTCAAAACTTGGGCCCAGCAGCATAAAGTCGTGAAATGCTTCTTTTAGCGCTGCATCTGAGGTAATCCCTTGTGACAATAACGGATTAATGTGCGCCATATGTTCAGCAAGTTGTAAGTGTAATGATTGCTGAATTTGATTACGGCTAAATTCATGGTTGAGTTGTAACCATTGCCACAGGGCTACAAAAAGTAGCAACACCATTAAAGTGGCAGATAAGAATAGTCGGTTAAATAAGCGGTTCATTAGAGACCCATATACACTTTAAAAATAACATGCTTAAAACGAATATCAGCTAAGTTGCTGATGGTGGAGAGAACTTATAGCCTACACCCCAAACGGTTTTGACTAATTCTGGATGCCCAGGGCTGTGGGCGAGTTTATTGCGTAAGCGATTAATGTGACTGTTAATCGTATGCTCATAACCGTCATAGTTGTAACCCCACACTGCCTCTAATAATTGCATTCGGCTAAATACTTGTAGTGGATGCTTGGCCATAAACAGCAACAGATCAAATTCTCTAGCGGTTAATTCCAGCGGGCAGTCATTGGTAATGACCTCACGGGTTGCTGCGTTAATGGTAACGCCATTAAACTGCAGTTGCTCAGAGCTGATTTGTTGAGTTTTACTACGCCTAAGCATGGCTTTTACTCGCGCTCGTAGCTCCAGCACACTAAAGGGTTTGACTAAGTAATCATCAGCACCGGCTTCAAGGCCCAATACAATATCGGCTTCTGAATCTTTGGCAGTTAGCATCATCACAGCAACCGAGTTGTCAGCTTCACGAAGTTGCTGGCACAACATAATGCCATCGCCATCTGGTAGCATACGGTCCATCAAAATCAAATCTATTACACTAGATTTAATGATGTTAAGCGCTTGGCTTAATGTGGTGGCATGAAACACCTCATAATTTAGTGCGGTTAGATTTAGCATGATGAGCCTTGCCAAATCTTGCTCATCTTCAACCAACAAAATATGTGGCTTGATTTGGTGCTGATGGTGCTTATTAGAATCATTCATCCAGAATTTCCCATTTCAGGTCCTTATCCAGCAGACCTGAGATGGGCGGATAAACTTTCAGCTTGTTTGGTTTTTAATCATAAAGGCTGATGCTTGCTATTGTGTGCGGCTGATTGATATGGCTATTGCCGGATTATCAAAACGGTGTGATGGCGTTAGGACTGAGTCCATTAAACCGTCATACATGGTGATCACGCCTGGATGAATATGAACAAAATCAACATCATCACGGGTTGCATTAAACCCCTCTCCGCCATCAGCAGGTCCGGGCATGGTACCTTTTTCTTCTGTATTAGCTTCAGTGCCAGCGTCGTAAACCATGCCTTTCATAGCGACCATAGTGTCGACTGCTAACATCGAAATGTCGTAACTGTTTAATCCAGTAAAGGCATCGTTGGTGTTTACCAGCATGGTTGCTACGGTAAGGTTGGCAACATCGGCTTCATCTAAAGTAATTGTGATGGTTTCTGACATGCCTGGCATCAATATACCAGCGCCACTGGCCGTAACCTCGATACCCTCAATAGCCGCTACATCACTTGAATCGCCGCCTTCAGCAATTTTCTCTAGGGCGACATTTGCGCTTTCGCCTGCTTGCCATAACATCACATCATTGCTATGAACGGCAATTGCAATCGGTGACATGGGTTGATTAGCCGTTAAGTTTGTCACTGTGACGCTATAGGTTTGCATTACCGTATCGGGCGTTGGGGTTGGAGTCGGCTCAGGAGACGGTGAGTTGTTATTGTCTGAACAGCCACTTAAGCCCAGCACAGCAATTAATGCTGCAGCACTCAGGCTATATTTATTGATATTTTTGATTGGATATTTCATCACATGCCCCTTATTTAACGGTAACAACAACTTTCGCAACAGGGTTTAACCAGCGATGAATTCGGCTGTCTAAATCACTGGCGCCGCCGGCTGGATCAGTATCACCAAGCACACCTGGGTGAGTGTGGACATAACCATTAGTAGCACCATCCATAACACCAGTACCATTCATACCTCCGTCACCACCTGGCGCTGCTGGAATACCTGCAACGCCGGACATTCCGCCGCCATTAACCACTTCATCATTGGCTTCAGTACCCGCATCATAGGCGTTTACATAAACTGTGTAAGTACCCGCCTCAGTCGGGATCTCCCAGCCATCTAACCCCATAAAGGCATCATTGGTTGGTAGTACCATAGCAACGATAGAAAGGTGCGTCATTTCCATTGAATCAAGCATGACATCACTGACATTAGCACCGGGGGCTAATAAACCCATGGCTGGGTTGGTAACAGTCACGCCACCTGCGCCCATAACTGCGGCATCTAAATCAGCAATATCACCGCCCTCGGCCATTTTTTGTAATGCTGGTGTAGCCATTTCGCCTACTTGGAATAGGTGACTGTCAGCATCGTGTGCTGCAATAAACAATGGCGTGAAGTGATTACCGTGGGTTAGGTTAACAACACTGATTTCAACTTCAGCAGCATTAGCTGACATACTGAACAGGCCAGCGGCGATGAGTCCACAAGTCAGTAAGCTTGCTTTTTGTGCGATAGGTTTTAATACAGATGATTTCATAACGGAGCTCCTTTTGTTTAATTGCAATCGATTCTGCCAAAGGGATCTCACTGTGTTATCGCCAAATTATCACAAAAGTTTAACATCGTTATTTTTGCTAAATAATTGTGCTATCTTGGCGATATATTAAGACAACCTGGAGTCAATATAATAATGATAAGAAGCTTAACTCCTGATGATTTTCAACAAGTTATTGAACTCGGAAACTTGGTTCATGGTGAAGGGTATTTAAATCTATCTTCGCTTGAAAAAATTTATCGAATGGGTATAAAAAATAATATCAATGCTCACTTCATCGCAGAAAGTGAACAATTATCACCAACTAAAAATACCCATAATTCGACGGCTAATATTGTCGGTTTTAGGCTGACTTATGCCGCTGGGAAGTGGCCAGTTGATCAATGGTGTACTCCTGAAAAGTGGCCTGTTACTGCTGAAAACATGTGTTATTTCAAATGTAATACAGTAGCAGAAGCATATCGCGGTCAGGGGATTGGTTCTAAATTACTGCAAGCGTCTATTGCGGCTGTTAAGCAACAGGGCGCCAAAGCGGGGGTGAGTCACTTATGGCAACAAAGCCCAAATAACTCGGCGGTAGGTTACTTTACTCATGCTGGTGGGCAATTAATTAAACAACATCCGAGCCGTTGGAACCAAAAAGTAGACGGTAGCGATTATCTTTGTGTGCTTTGCGGCGATGATTGCCACTGCACAGCTTGTGAAATGGTGATTGAATTTAGCTAACCATTTATAGAGAGACGTTATCAAAAGGCTTTACTAAAAGGCTTTATTGCAGATTTTAGTGCCCGCATTTGCACTCATATAACCAAAATAAAAAGAGCCGCTGCTATGTATGATCCTTTAATAACCCCGAATGCTGCTTCACAACCACTGGCCAATAGCTATTGGGCAAGTACCCAAGCTTTGCCGCCACGCTTACCTCACCTAAGTGGTCATCAGCAAACGGATGTCGCGATAATTGGCGGCGGTTATACAGGATTACTGACGGCATATTATCTCGCCAGTAAATACCATATAGATTGCCATGTATTAGAGGCAAACCAAGTGGGTTTTGGTGCCAGCGCCCGTAATGCAGGTTTTGTATTAAAGGGCTCGGGCAGATTGGGCTATGCCGCTATGGCAAAACGTTGGGATTTAGCCACCACTAAAGCCATTTATGGCGAGTTTAGCCAAGCTGTCGAGCGCGTTGAATCACTAATTCATAAATACAATATAGAGTGTGATCCGCAGGAGAAAGGCTACTTAAAGGTGGCGCATAACCCTAAGGCGTTGCAGCAGCTTAAAACAGCCGCTGACTTTATTCAGCAGCATTTAATACCTTCACCATTAGACAGTAAATCACCCTCGTCAGCAGGCTCTGCAAATATGGATCAGCATGCGCAATTTATTAATGCTGCAGACTTTCGCCGAGATTATTTAAATCATCACCAAGCCTATGGCGCACTGCGATTAAGTGATGGCTTTGGGGTAAACCCGCTAAAGTTATTGCTGGGCTATAAATCAATGGTTGAGCATCAAGATGTCACCCTATCTGAAAGCTCATGCGTGCTTGACTGGATCGAGGAAAATGGCAAGCACCGTCTGTTCACTGAGCATGGTGAGTTAAGTGCAAATAAAGTGATAGTGGCCGCCAATGGCTATACGCCCAAAGCGTTTAATCACCGCATTGATGAAAAGTTTTTGCCAATACTCAGTAATATTATCGTCACTGAGCCACTTAGTGCTGATGAGCTGCAAGCCGCTGGTCTATTTAGCCATCAAGTAACCATGGACACCCGCATTTTAAAATATTACTTCAGGTTACTGCCTGATAATCGATTACTGTTTGGCGGCCGTGGCGCTGTGTGGGGAAAAGACGCTGCAGATCCGATTTATGGTCAGCGACTCAAGCTGGCCATGAATAAATGCTTTCCTGCATTAGCGACTAAAAAAGTGGCCTATAACTGGACGGGCTGGATAGCGGCATCAATGGATGATATGCCCCATGTAGTTGAGAAAAACGGCGTGGGTTACAGCTTAGGTTATTGCGGCGCTGGGGTGTCTTTTAGTGCACAAGCGGCTTTTCGATTAGCCCAAAGTATTGCCGGTGAAACACCAACTGAAATAGCTAATTTACCACTTTATCAAAACCCATTACACCGTTTGCCCTTTGCTAAAGCAAGGCGAATAGGGCAATGGGGTTACTATCATTATGGCTGGTTGAAAGACCGTTTTGGATAACAGCTTATATAGTCATTTATATAGTCACTTATATAGCAGCAGGCTAAGTCCGTATTTTTGAAATTTATAAACCTTCTGTGAGTTGCAGTGATTCATCTAGCGGTTGTATTTTGATATTGAAATACGCATAGGATGCACTGATGAATGGGCAAACTAGGTTAAAGATCGCATAAGGCAAATAAGCAATGGTCGCTACGCCTAAGGTACTGGCCATGAAAGCGCCGCAGGTATTCCACGGGATAAGTGGGCTAGTTACTGTAGCTGAATCTTCTAGAGTACGGCTTAGATTAACTGGCGCTAGTTTGCGTTTTTGATATTCAATTTTTAGCATTCTACCGGGCAGTACAATGGCAATATATTGATCGGCAGTAATAATATTTGCGCCGATACAAACCCCCAAAGTGGTGATAATTAAGCTGCTAGTCCCCGTCACTAAACTTAAGATACTTTCCAGTAAGCGCGATAATGATCCTGTCACTTCCATCACGCCGCCAAATGTCATGGCGCAGAGGATTAACCAAACCGTGGTGACCATGCTGCTCATGCCGCCGCGGCTTAATAAGTTATCTAAAACCGTGTCACCTGTGGTGGCCACATAACCATCAAACATCGCAATCCAAATACCTTTAATGAGTGCTACTATCGGTAATAAGTTGTCCTCATTAACGTAGCTGAGCACATTATCAAATTGGAAAATCGCCGCACAAATAGCCCCAGCAATTGTCCCTAGAATTACGGTAGGAAAGGCTGGTATTTTTTTGTTAGCAAAAAATAACACCACTAATAAAGGAATAAGCAGATGCAGGCCAGGTTGATAAGTTGCTTCGAGGAGCAACAGGGTGCTATCAAGATCTGAATTGAAGCTAGCAACATCGGCTGATAGCCCTAAAACAGTGAAGACAATTAGCGCAATGATAATGCTGGGGACGGTAGTCCAAGTCATGTATTTGATGTGGCTGAAAATATCAGAGCCTGCAACCGCTGGCGCTAGGTTGGTTGTGTCTGATAATGGTGACATTTTATCGCCAAAATAGGCGCCGCTAATAATCGCGCCAGCGGTGATATTAATATCTAATCCCATAGCGGAAGCTATACCAATTAAGGCAATACCGAGCGTGCCCGCTACAGTCCAAGAGCTACCAATACTGATAGCCACCACAGCACATAAAATACAACTAGCGGCATAAAAGTATTGTGGATGCAGGATCTGCATACCGTAATAAATCATTGTCGGCACAGTACCCGCAAGTATCCAAGTACCGATAAGCGAGCCCACGGTAAATAGAATTAACAAGGCGCCAGTGGCAACACCAATACTTTTAATGATGCCGCGCTCCATTTCATTCCAGCTATAACCATTTTTATAACCGATAAGAATGGCAATACAGGCCGCTAGGATGAGGGCAATTTGATTTGCACCAGAAGAACTATCTGAAGAGAAAAGATACACCGCAGTGCCTAGCATTGCGATGAGGGCAAAGACGGGTGCAAGGGCATCGAGCAAACTGGGCTGTTTGTGTTTGTTTAGCTTTTGCTTATCAGACATTGAGTGATCTCTATTATTATTTTTTTGGGATGTGATGAGATTTTTTATATTTATGCTGGCTGTTGCGCTGTCAGTATTATTTGTTATTAACTTGTGACAGGGTGACATCCTGCCATAGGTCTAAGGGGTAAGTCGATGTTTTATGGCAATGACCAGCAGTGATAAAAAATGTGGCTCTTTGGAGCTGATGAGGCGATTGTGACTATTAAGTTAACTGAGTAAAATAGCTATTCGCTTAGGCTAATAAAAGTGAATAACTATGTAATATTTATAATGTAGTTATTATCGAAACCTTAGCCTTTGTTTGAATAAATAGTCTTTGTTTGAATAAACTTTTATCACTCTTACAAATACTTGTATGTATATTTTCACTTATATCCTAGACTGTATTATTGAGAGCTTAGAGTTCAGTTTCAGCACTATTTCATCACTATTTCATCATCAGTTAGAGAGTTAATATCATGTCCGCAGCGGAAAAATCATCTCGTAAGTTAAGTTTTTATATTATCGGCGTGATCCTGTTTGTGTGGTTGTATAGCCTATGGGCCGATAGAGTCACCCCTATGACAGGCGATGCGAGAGTCCATTCCTATTTGGTGAGAGTTGCCAGCCAAGTGGCTGGTAATATCGTTGATGTTAATGTCAAAAATAACCAAGTGGTAGAAGCGGGTGAGGTGCTGTTTAAAATCGACCCACGCAACTATCAAATTGCCTTACAGTCAGCCCAAGCTAACCTTGCTATCACAGGGCAAAGTATTGGCGCCAATACTGCAGCAGTTGAAGTTGCTCAAGCGAATGTGATTGATGCGTTAGCAGCCCGCAATAACGCCAAAGAGCAAGCGGTAAGGATCACCGAGTTAGCAGCGCAGGGGGTATTAAGCCAATCTGATTTAGACAATGCAATTGAGTCTCGAGATCGAACCCAAGCCAGTTATAACGCCGCAGAAGCCTCATTAGTACAAGCCAAACAAAATTTAGGCCCACAGGGTGAAAATAACCCGCAGTTATTGGCGGCCATGGCCAACCTTGAGCAAGCGCAGCTAGACTTACAGCGCACCGAAGTGATTGCGCCTTCACAAGGTGTCGTGACCAATTTACAACTTACTCTAGGGCAAAGAGCCACGGTTGGCACGCCGATGCTGACCTTTATTGATCCCCGCGGTATTTGGATTTCAGCACTGGTTAGAGAAAACTCTCTAGAGCATATTCGTGAGGGGCAACGAGTTGAAATTGTGCTCGATGCACTGCCAGGGAGGGTGTTGAATGGCAAAGTCGATAGCATAGGTTGGGGGACTGGTGGCAGTAATAATATTGACCAAGCAACAGGCTTTTTAACCGCAGATACCACTTCGTTAAATGCCCAGCGTTATCCGGTTAACATTGTTTTTGAAAACGATGATATACCGCAAAACATTCGTTATGGCTCCCAAGCTACCGTTGCCTTTTTTACAGAGCAAAGCAGCTTTGGCGAATGGTTAGCTAAAATTTGGATCCGAGTTGTGAGCGTGTGGACCTATGTTTCGTAATGCGGTGAATCCGATCATCAGGCTGGTATTTTTCCCGGTCTTTTTGCTGTTTTATTTGCAATACTCTGGGGCGGCTATGCCTATTTTAGCGCCGATGTTTGTGGTGATATTTTTAACCATCATGCCATCAAAGCCGCCTATGAGTATGTTACTTAAACTGCTTATCATATTATTCTTTCTTAGCTTTATATTGGTGTTTCTTGCTGGGGTGTTAAAAGACACTCCCACAGGTTATGCGCTATTTTGCTGGGGATTATTTTTTTGGTGCTTTTACCGCAGTCATCACGATCCTAAAGATATGCTTGCCACCTTAGCCTTAATGGTGGTGATTATCATGACAGTGATGAATTTCCAAATGGGTGCGCCAGTGGACGTGTTACCTTGGTTGATGTTTGAAGCCTTTTTAATTGCCATCGTTATCACCTACATCAGTTTTTTATTATTCCCAGGTGATGAGCAAGATATTTTAATGGATGAAACCGTTAAAGAAGGGGCGCAAACTAACATTGGGCTTATCATGTTTAAAGCCACCGCCATGTGTATTACGCTGGTGGTACTTATCAGTATTGGCAGTACGCAAACCATGCTGATTGCCATCACCATTGGCAGTTTGATTAAAATTCCTATCTCGAATGATCATCGTATTTATAGCCAGAATAAAATTGTCACCACCGCCACTGGGATCTTATTTACCTTACCTGTGATGCTACTGTTTGCCTTTGGGGTTTCAACTTGGATGTTAATTGGGGTGACGTTATTTTGCGGGCTGCAGTTAGCTTGCTTTGGCATTCGTCGACAATGTCGCTTTAGTATTTACCAGTTATTGTTTACTAATTTTATCGTATTAACGTATCAAATCATTAAGCACCAAGCGGCAGATTCACTGTCGTCTGAATTTACCCGTTTAATCTCGATTGTTATTGCCATACTGGTTGGGGTGTTGATTTTGAATTTAAGCAAACACTCGGCGGTGCCTTTAGTAAAGGAAGATAAATAGTTTAATAAGCTCCTAATACTTTAATGGAATTGAATTTTGAACGCTAAAACAAAAATCCCTGTGACTTTTGGCATTAGTTGCCATCACAGGGATTTTTTTAATTCAGCATTAGGCTAAAAAAATTAACCTTTATCTTGCTCACGTGCGATAGCGCGGTAGGCAATATCAGTGCGGAAGTAGACGTCATCCCAGTGGATAGCATCGACTAGCTTGTATGCGCTAGCTTGTGCTTCTGTCACAGTGTTACCTAGTGCTGTGGCACATAAAACGCGGCCGCCTGCAGTGACAACATGGCCGTCTTTCATGGCGGTGCCAGCGTGGAATACTTTGGCGTTGTTATCACCTAATGATAAACCGTCAATCACGTCAGCTTTACGGTAAGCATCTGGGTATCCGCCTGCTGCAAGTACAACACCGACTGCTGCGCGTGAATCAAATTCAGCAGTCACTTTATCTAACTCACCCCGGGTAGCGGCTAGACAAAGCTCAACTAAGTCTGATTGCAGACGCATCATGATTGGCTGCGTTTCTGGGTCGCCAAAGCGGCAGTTGTACTCAAGTACTTTTGCGCTGCCATCTGGAGAAATCATTAAGCCTGCGTATAAGAAGCCGGTGTAAACATTGCCTTCTGCTGCCATGCCGTCGACCGTTGGGCGGATAACATTAGCAATGGTCCAGTCGTGAACAACTTGGGTCACTACTGGTGCAGGTGAATATGCACCCATGCCGCCAGTGTTAGGGCCGTTATCGCCGTTATCACGGGCTTTATGGTCTTGGCTGGTGGCCATTGCTAAAATGTTTTTACCATCTACCATTACGATAAAGCTGGCTTCTTCACCTTTTAAAAATTCTTCGATAACAACCCGTGAACCTGCTTCACCAAACTTGTTACCTGCTAGCATGTCTTCGATTGCTGCGTCAGCTTCAGCTTGGTCTGCCGCGATAATCACGCCTTTACCCGCTGCTAAGCCGTCAGCTTTAATCACCACAGGGAAACCTGTTTTGTTGGTTAACTCAACTGAGTAAGTTTTTGCTGCTTCAATTTCAGTGAAGTTTGAGTAGTCAGCTGTTGGGATGTTATGACGTGCTAAAAAGTCTTTAGTGAAGGCTTTTGAAGATTCAAGCTGTGCAGCGCCTTGAGTTGGACCAAAGATAGGCAAACCTGCTTCGTTAAAGGCATCCACTACGCCAAGTGCTAATGGTACTTCTGGGCCAACAATGGTGAGTTCAATTTTATTATCTTGAGCAAATTTAACCAGCTCTGAAATTGCTTCAACCTTAATGTCGATGTTTTCTAGTTTTGGCTCTAAGGCTGTACCAGCATTACCTGGTGCAACAAAAACTGTTTCAACTTGAGCTGATTGTGCTGCTTTCCAAGCTAACGCATGTTCGCGTCCGCCGCCACCAATAACAAATACTTGCATCTTTTAATCCTCTTATAGCTGCGCCATGGTCTCAATTTCTGCTTCAAACATGCTCACTTATGCTTATAAGCTCCGCGTGTTTTCATTGAACTTGAAACAATGGCTTGCTCTAATATGCTTAAAAAGTCCATGGTCTCAATTTCTGCTTCAAA